>JAQSWC010000086.1 GCA_029266815.1 Paucimonas sp. | reverse complement strand
GCGGCACATAGGCCTCGGGCTGGTAGTAGTCGTAGTAGCTGACGAAATACTCCACCGCATTCTGGGGAAAGAAATCGCGGAACTCACTGTACAGCTGCGCTGCCAGCGTTTTGTTCGGCGCAAACACGATAGCCGGCCGGCCAAGGCGGGCGATCACGTTCGCCATGGTGTAGGTCTTGCCTGAACCCGTTACGCCCAGCAGGGTCTGAAAGTAGAGCCCGTCCTCCACGCCTTCGACGAGCTTGGCAATCGCCTCCGGCTGGTCGCCGGCAGGCAGGAACGGCTGGTACAGGCGATATGGAGAACTCGGGAAAGTGACGATTTTCGATTCGTCTATCGGGCTTGTTACTTGGGCTAATTCGGTCATGTCTCTTCGACCTTTGGTAGAATTGCGAGTTGCATTTTGAGCGCCGGAAATATCGGCGTTTTCTGAAATTTCAACCCGGCAGCGCACTATCTGCGCAGTCAATTTTTGATGTTATCACGATGAACGCACCTCTTCCCGCCTCCCTTTTCTCTGCCATCGAAATGGCCCCGCGCGACCCGATCCTGGGCGTAACCGAAGCTTTCAATGCCGACAAGAACCCGAACAAGGTCAACCTCGGCGTCGGCGTCTACTATGACGACAACGGCAAGGTGCCGCTTCTCGAATGCGTGCGCAAGGCTGAAGCCCAATTGATGGAAAAGGCGACACCGCGCACTTATCTGCCTATCGATGGTTTGGCAGCGTATGACAAAGCGGTGCAAGAACTGGTGTTCGGCGCCGACAGCGCCGTAGTGCAGGAAAAGCGCGCAATCACCGCCCAGGCACTAGGCGGCACCGGCGCACTGAAGCTGGGCGCGGACTTCCTGAAACGTTTCTCGCCGAACTCGCAAGTCTGGATCAGCGACCCGAGCTGGGAAAACCATCGTGCATTGTTTGAAACCGCCGGTTTCACGGTGAACAATTACCCCTATTACGACGCTACTACGCGCGGCGTCAACTTCGCCGGCATGCTGGATGCATTGAGAGCCATGCCCGCCGGTTCCATCGTGCTCTTGCACGCCTGCTGCCACAACCCGACAGGCGCCGACTTGACCGACGGCCAGTGGTCCGAAGTCATTAATGTCGTCACCACTCGCGGCCTGATTCCCTTCCTCGACATGGCCTATCAGGGTTTCGGCGACGGCATTGCGGAAGACGGCAAGGTGGTGCGCCAGTTCGCTGAAGCGGGCGGCCCGCTGTTCGTCTCGAACTCGTTCTCGAAGTCCTTTTCGCTCTATGGCGAGCGTGTCGGCGCTCTTTCCATCGTGGCTGTCAGCGCGGAAGAAGCCGCACGTGTCCTGTCTCAACTGAAACGTGTGATCCGCACCAACTATTCGAATCCACCGGTTCATGGCGGCCAGGTTGTTGCAACCGCCCTTTCCACGCCGGAACTGCGCCAGACCTGGGAAAACGAACTCGCGGGCATGCGTGTCCGTATTCGTGAAATGCGCAAGGCCTTGGTCGAAAAGCTCAAGCAGAAAGCACCTGCCCACAACTTCGATTTCGTTATCGAGCAGCGCGGCATGTTCTCCTACTCAGGATTGACCAAGCAGCAAGTAGAACGTCTGCGCACCGAATATTCGATTTACGCGGTAGACACCGGCCGTATCTGTGTCGCCGCACTGAATTCGAAGAACATCGATACCGTGGTCGATGCCATCGCGAAAGTTCTTTGATAAAAAATCGAAACCCTGAGGCAAGAAATTGCTCTCAGGGTTTTGACAAGCGCGTGAAGTTCATCCTATAATGCGCGTCTGTTCCCTGATAGCTCAGTCGGTAGAGCGACGGACTGTTAATCCGCAGGTCCCTGGTTCGAGTCCAGGTCGGGGAGCCAAGAATACGAAGGCCTTGCATATTTGCAAGGCCTTTTTGTTTTCAGGTGTGAATTCGCTGGCTGCTTGAACCGATTTGCAAAACAGTTGAGCAAAATGAGATTGCGGAACCCTTGCGCAATATGAAAGTCCATCAGGAAATCTCTTGGAGATTTCCATGACTACTTCGATACATCGGAAAGACATTCCTACGCTGACAGAGTCTGCATCTCGTCCTGACTTGGTCAGCGCGTTAAAGGTAGAGGTAGCGTTGGCGCTGGCAAGCGTACTGGGAACGAAGGTTGCGGCGCGGTTCCTCAGCAAGCACTACATTGATATTGGCATTGCTTTGCGGGTATTGCTCTCTCCGCAGAAACGGCGCCGCACGTTCCGTTAATCCTGACGTCTTTCAATTCAACATCTTTTCGTGGGCCGACGTGAATTCAATGAAGACGTCGCGACAAATATTTCCCTCAGCAGATAAATCAGGCTACCGATCAGGGTAACCATAGCCGCCACGAAAAGTATGGCAATCAATGAGGGCATGGGAAACCGGAACGCATCTCCGACGAATAGAAGCGCGATCACCAGGCACACCATTAGAGCACTGGCCGTACTGAGGGTAATGGCTCGATTGATCAGATGCGAACGCCGGTACAGGTTCTGCAATTCAGCCTCATCCGCTTCTTGCTGCACAACCTTTTCTTGAGAAAGCCGGTCTTCCAGCACGCGGGAACGATCAATAATGCGGGCCAATCTCGTGGTTTGAACCATCAGGTTCGTGCCAACGCCGCTCAAAAGGAACACCGGCGCAACCGCAATCTGGATAATGTGACTGACTTCTTCGGGCTGTATCGCCATGTTTTCTTCTCCCTGCAACTGCCGAAACAAGCGCGAAGTGTAGCAGCGGGCTACAGGAGCGAGTGCGAAACCCGTCTTTCTAAGCTTCCACGTTGATCTAGTTCATTGCTCGTTTAACTCCGGCGGGAAACGGTCGTGATGGCGACGGTCACACAAGTAGTGCAATTTTCTTGTGAGCCGCAATGACCCATCACTCTGACCTCAAACCGAACGTGTCACATCCATTGTTTTCAGATAGACCGGCAGTCCTGCATCCGGGCGCAAACACTGATCTGCCCTCCTTCTACATGGACGAGGAACGGGCTACGGTGCTTGTCGAAGACGACGGCCGAATCGTTGCAGCCAATCATGAGGGCGAGAAACTGTTCGGTCATGTAGGCAATTATCTTTCTCCCTCCGTTTTGCCGGCAACTCAGGAGTTCACATCTTCGCAGGAATGGGTTCGTAGGGAGGAACAAAACGCTGACGATGAAGAAGACATGGCTGCTCTTGCGCCTTTGCCGCTTGAAAGCAGCGTTGCAGCCAGAATCATTATCGAAGGAAAACCCTATCGCCTTCTCTTTGCGGGTAAATGGGACACGAATGCGTCCGTTCAAGAATTCGAGCAACTACGGCGAGTCGCAATCAAGTTCCAGAAGAGTACGGAGACTGAGAAGAGGCGCATTTCGCGCGAAATGTATGACGAACTGGCGCAATTGCTGGGAGCAATGAAACTGGACATGGATGCGCTTTCACACGAACGGGTCGCCAAGTCGCAGAGCGTGTCATCGCGCCTGGAGCGCATGCAGCAATTACTGCGGCAAGCGCTTGCCAGCACCAGGGAAATTGCTCTGACGCTTCATCCTCCGCTGCTGGATGATCTCGGCCTGATCCCGGCCCTGCAGTGGGTGGCCGCGCGCTTCAGCAAACAGAGCGGTATTCCATGCGAAGTGATGGAAATGGACTTTCCTCTGGAACAGGAAGACCCGGCCGGCCCGGCCATTTACCGCCTCGTAGAGGAGACCCTGAACGAGGCAGGAAAAGAGACGCGTCTCGCCGCAATCCGAATTTCCCTTCGCAAGCAGGGTACGTGCGCGGAGGTACGAATTGAAAAACAGGGGCATCCGACGCCGGAAACATCACAAAAAATGTCACAACGAAACAATTACTTGGCGCATATCAAGGAACAGTTCTACCTGTTGGGCGGTACAATAGGCGTCCGAAATTTGGAGCCCGCTGGCATGTTGGTGCACGCTGTAGTTCCGACTGCCTGAGTAATTCAACTAGACACCATCATATGATCCGTATTGTCATTGCCGACGACCACACCATCATGCGCGAGGGGCTGAAACGCATCCTTGATGGCGCAGAAGACATCACCGTCGTTGGAGAAGCGACCGATGGTTTCGAGGCTTTGGCCCACGTCCGAAAAGGCGGATTCGACCTGCTATTGCTCGATCTTTCAATGCCGGGGCGTAGCGGTGTGGAGTTGATTCGCCAAATAAAGGATGAATCTCCAAAGCTGCCGATGCTGATCCTCACTATGCATGAAGAGGAGCAATACGCGGTTCGCGCTATTCGCGCCGGCGCTCGCGGCTACCTCACCAAGGAAAGTGCGGGCACACAACTGCTCAGCGCGATCCGGCGCGTGGCTTCGGGACGTCCGTATATCAGCACGGAAGTGGCCGAACAGCTTGCGATAGATGTGATGCCCGCTAGCGAACACCTGCCTCACAAGGATCTGTCCAATCGTGAATTTGAAGTATTCAATCTTCTGGTCATCGGCAAGTCCATTACAGAAATTGCAGACATGCTTCATTTAAGTGCAAAGACCGTTAGCACCCACAAAACCCGCATTCTGCAGAAAATGTCGATGAATTCTCTGGCCGAGATGGTTCAGTATGCTGTTGCGCACCATCTCATCCCGACGGTTAAAGCCTAAGCCCACCCCTCGTTTTCCTGTAATGCATTCTGCTGCACTGCTCCTACTCAGTGCATTTTGCGCTGCCGCAACTCAATTGCTACAACCATCTGATCGACGCTCATAAATTCTTGTAGGTGAATTCCTACAAGGACCGAGTATTTGCTTACCACTTCATTCAGCGCTCGCCGATAGTCAGTCCTGATCAGGATGTCCATACTACCGGCTGATTCGTTACATCATGCAAATTCAGCAGCTTGATCAATAACGACCCTTGCCGGATATCAAAATAAGTTTGCTCCGCAAGTGCTTAAAGCGCGACGAAATTCGCAAACCCATAACCCGATCCGAACCATCCTTGACCGCTTCTGCGGGCAATGACCCAGGAGATGACCATGCTGTCGACCCAGATTTCCGAAACACGCTCCGATGCCGCCATTCCTTCTGCTTCTTCCATCGGCGAATCCGCATGGCAGCGCCAGGGCAAGTTGTGGTCAAGCCTTAAAGAGCTATGCGAAGTTCTGCGTATTCCAAATCCTCCCGTCGTCAATGATGAAGAGCTGATGTTCCAGCACGTTCAGTTCAAGACCGGGCAGCGCGTTCATACCATTGGCCAACCCTTCGATACGCTGTATGTGGTGCATTCCGGCTTTCTGAAAACCGTGCTCATCGATGAATTCGGCAATGAACAGGTTCTCAGCTTTCCTATGAAAGGTGATCTTTTCGGCGTGGATGGAATCCATTCCAAGCGCTATGCATCGGAGGCGGTTGCCCTGTCCAATTGCGACCTGATCCTGGTGCCGTTCAAGAAACTGACGGCGCTTGGCCGCGCGCATCCGGAACTCGAACACGCCATGTACAGTGTCATGAGCCGCGAACTAGTACGCGAACAGGCCATGGTCAGCATGCTGGGCGCATTGAGTGCTGAGGCTCGAGTGGCGCGCTTCCTGGTATCCCTGTCGGAACGTTTCGCGGACATGGGTTATTCGAGCAAGCTGTTCAACCTGCGCATGACCCGCCATGAGATCGGCAGCTATCTCGGTCTGACGCTGGAAACGGTGAGCCGTACGCTGTCTGCATTCAATGAAATCGGTTTGATCACTGTCGATCAGCGCTCCATCGGCATCAAGGATCTTGACGCACTGCGCACATTGCGCCGCCTTCCGCCCTCTAGCTCGCGCGCCAAGCAAAGCGCGGCGAAACGGGCCAAGCAGGCGCAACTCGTAAATGCAACCGGCGCCTGATCGCGATTCTGCAAACGAAAAAAACCCGTCTTCTAGACGGGTTTTTTATTTTCAGGTGGTTCTTACCGGCGTCGGGCACTAGTCGCTGCCCGGCTTTTCTTTTCGGCGTGCCTCGGTGAATAACCGGATTGCCCGTTGACGGACTCTGCAGCATCGTCAAGTTCATCCGCGGCTTCCTCTGCCGCATCCGCAGCGGCGCTTACAGCTTCGCCTGTTGCGGCCCGGGCCTGATCGGCCATGTATCGCGTGGCAGAGTTCGCCGCATTGCTCGCCTCTTCGTAACCGGAGCGCGCCGCTTCCAGGTTGCGGTTAGCCAGAGCCGCGAACTGTTCGAATGCCGATGTCCAGAATGACGAGATACCGCCGAACGCATTCGATGCAACCGGTGCCTCACGCGACTGTTCCCTATTCAGCGTCGAAGCACCGCTCTTCAGAACTGCGGCACTCATCAGTCCGACATAATCTTGCATGGACTTGCTGAATTCATGCTGCATGTCCGCCATGATCGTCAGCATTTCACGCTGTACGGCAGGCGCTTCCTGCGTTCTTTTTGACAGTATCTCTCTTTGCAATCCGGCTGTGTCACGCCCCCGTTTCTCGTCCGCCATCGTCTGCACTACATCCATCTGCTCGGTGAACGCACGATGGCCGGTTTCCATGAGGAGTCGATCGATTCTTTCCGCCCCGGCAAACATCGCATCCGCGAATCGGCGGGATGCGTCAATCTGACATTGAAGCAGGTCGGCTACTGGTTTAGACAAGTAAGGCATGTTTGATCTCCTGATGAAATATGCGTAACGGCGCCGGATACAAACGCCAAGGGACAACGAATCATCAAGAGACCCACGGAACTGCAATTGGTTTAACGTGTTTGCAGCCGATCATAAAAATGCACCATTTTATGCGGCCGAAAGAGTACTTCACCTCCTGCAAGAAGAACAAACTTTACCTTCGGTATGATGACGAGAGAAACCCGAGGAAGCACTGCTGTTAGCGCCGTCACTCTGGCGTCCACTATCCCGTTCACGCGTACCGCAACCATGAAAGTTCTTTTCGCTCATGAGCATTTTCCCGGACAGTATCTGCACCTTGCGCGCCACCTATGCGCTTTGGAATGCCCATAAGTTGTCTTCATCACGCAACGCGAGTGTGACCTTACGACGTCAGGAACATCGTTTATAAGCCCAATCGGATAGCCAACTCGGATATCCACTATCCCCCCCTCGATATGGAAGCGAATGTGCTTAATGCGCGGGCCGTAGCGCGCATCGCGCGTGGATCTGAAACGTTCAGGTTTCACTCAGAATGTCATGCTGGCGCACAACGGCTGGGGCGAGCCACGGTATCTGAAGGACGTATTTCCTTCTGTGCCGTTGGTCGAATACTGCGAGTGCCAATACCGGCTACGCGGCGCGGACGTGGGCTTCGATCCGGAGCTGCCCGAGACCCTCTGTACCAGATCACGCCTGCGTACCGAGGCTGCAG
>JAQSWC010000384.1 GCA_029266815.1 Paucimonas sp. | reverse complement strand
CTGTGGTTTATTTTCTCCATGTTGCTGCCGTCTTCCGACTTGATTTCCAAATCTGGCCACAGGACGTGTCCTGCACCAAACACTTATCGGGGCTCGACCCCACCAGCTTGGTATTCGACACCGACGCCTACGGCGCTGGTCAACGTAAACGTTGAGGCTACGTAGAAAGCCAGTCATAGCAATTTAATTGGGCAAAAGAGTTCTCTCCTGTTCTTCGCATATCAAAAGAAGAGCGATAAAACGACGGGACTAAGCGCCGCCCTCAGGCTTCTCAAAGAATCAAATTGTCTTCCTCATCGAACTTCCATCCGTCTTCATACACCACTTCAAACAGGTGCCGCAATGCCTCCCAGATCGAAAAGCACGAATTCTTCGGAGCCCGACTTCGATCTTTTCCAGCCGAGCGCCTTGTAAAACTCTACGGCTTGCCGCACATCCTTCACCCCGAGAAGGATCAGATTCAAACGTTGCCTCATTAAGGGCCTGCATTTTCTGTTTAAGAGCGGCAATACTACACCGCGCTCAAACCCAGAAACTTCTGCAGGACAACGTGGGTCATTTCTAATATTGCCCGGAGAATTCCATGCAGGAACAGAAGTGGCCGCAGGTACTGTGGCTGGTGCGTCATGGTCAGAGCGTCGGCAATGTGGCGCGCGATGCTACCGAGGCGGCGGGCGCGGCGCTGATCGATATCGCCACGCGCGACATGGATACGCCGCTTTCGCCTCTTGGCGAGGCGCAATCGATGTCGCTGGGCCGCTGGTTCGGGAATATGACTAACGACGAAAAACCGTCGGTCGTGCTGACCTCGCCTTATATCCGGGCGCGCATGACCGCCCAGCTCATCCTTTCGCACGCGGGCATTGCGAAAGGCGATATCGCCTTCGTGGCGGACGAGCGTTTGCGTGAAAAGGAATTCGGGATACTCGACCGCTTGACCCGCGTGGGCATCATGCAGAAGTATCCCGAGCTGAGCGAGCAGCGCGCGCACGTGGGCAAATTCTATTTCCGGCCGCCCGGCGGCGAGAGCTGGTGCGATGTCATTCTACGGCTTCGCAGCGTTCTGGAGATGATTACGCGTGAGTATCGTGGCGAGCGCGTGCTGGTGGTCGGGCATCAGGTGATCGTGAACTGCATGCGCTACCTCCTGGAACGAATGGATGAACAGCAGATCCTGGATATCGACCGCCAAGGCGACGTCCCGAACTGTTCCGTGACTTCTTACGAATTCGATCCCGCGCTCGGACGGCGCGGGAAGCTGGCACTGCGCCTGGTGAATTTCACCGCTCCGCTGGAAGAGCAAGGCACACCGGTCACCAGCGAGCCCGATGCCGTAATCGCGCCGAAAGCCTGAGATGATGCTCGACATTGATGACTCACTGCTGCGCGACTGGCCGCTGCCCCTGCCCTCGCCAGACGGCGACAAGGAGGAACGCGGGCGGGTGCTGGTGGTCGGCGGTTCATGCGAAATGCCGGGCGCCGTCATACTTGCTGCGACTGCGGCCTTGCAGGCGGGTGCCGGCAAGCTGGCGATCGCCACCGGCCGCAGCGTAGCTCCTCTGGTGGCTCTCGCCATTCCTGAATCCCGCGTAATCGCCCTACCTGAAACCGCTGACGGCGGTTTCGAGCCCGAATCCGTTGAACTGCTCGACAAGATCGCACGTTCGCTCGATGCGGTGGTGATCGGTCCCGGCATGCAGGATGAGGCAGCCACCGTGCGCTTCGCAAGCGCGTTGCTGCAACGCTTTCCTCAAATTGCCACGGTACTGGATGCCTATGCGATGGGCGCGGTAAAGGCAATGCGAGACAACAAAAACTCAAAGCCGGCGCAGGTGCTTCTGACACCGCATGCCGGCGAGATGGCGCACCTGACGGCGCTGAGCAAGGAAGAAATTTTGGCAGACCCACTTAAGGCTGCCCGCGACGCGGCAATGCACTGGCAAACCATCGTTGCACTGAAGGGTGCCGTCACCCACATTGCGGACCCGGGCGGTCGCATCTTGCGACACCAGGGAGGCAACATCGGCCTTGCGGTGTCCGGTTCAGGCGATACGCTGGCGGGAGTGATTGCAGGTCTTGCAGCACGTGGTGCACCCCTGCCCCAGGCGGCTGCCTGGGGCGTAGCACTGCATGCGCGCGCCGGTGAGCGTCTGGCCCGCCGCATCGGGCCGCTTGGCTATCTCGCTTCGGCGGAAGATTGTCCTGCTCTTCAGTGAGCGGCTTGGAGCGCAGCTCCGAACCGCGCCGGACAGGCTCGGATTCATCCAGTGCTGCTTCATCCACTGCTGCTTCGAGCGCCGAGAGGATCTGTTCCGCCGCGGAATAATGCAGCATGTGTCCGGCACCCGGAATTATTTGAAGAATGCTGTGCGGGAGATCGTCGTGCAGGCGCACCGACTGCTTGTAGGTATCGACCTGATGATCGGCGTCGCCGGCCACGATCACCACCGGCATCGTCAGTTCCTGGTAGTGCTTGCGAAGCAGCGCGGCACACGGAATCATGAGAGCGGACTCGGCTGCGCTGGCCCGCAACTGCGAGGGCCGCAATGCTAGCCAGACGGGGAATTCCTTGTCGAACTGTTCCGGCGCCGGCAGCGGCTGGAACATCTTGCGCACGAAAGCAGGCCAGCTCACGCGGCTCAGCAGGGGCGAAATGGTATAGCGCATCAGATCGCCTAAAACCGGTATGGCCGGTACCGACATGAACGGCACATCCAGGCGAGCAGTCGGATAGTAGTAGCCGGACAGCAGAACCAGGCTGCGGACGTGATAGGGATGCTTGACCGCCAGCGCTATGGCCACCTGGGTGCCGAGCGAGTGGGCGGCGACGATCGGGCGATCCACTCCCAGTTTTGTCAGAGCGGTGTAGAGCAAATCGGCTTGCGCCTGCGGCGTCCAGATCGTAGTGCGCGGCCGCTCGCTGTAGCCGTAACCGGGACGGTCGAACACGATCACGCGGTAGCGGCTTGCCATGGCATCGATCAGGCCGCTGATGTCGACATCTTCCGCCATGCTGCCGTTGCCGTGAATGAATATGACCGGCTCCCCTTCCCCGCGCTCGATGTAATGAAGACGGACGCCTTCGACTTCAATGAACTGCCCTCGGGGCGGATGTTCGGTTTCAGCCTTCCGGGTTTTGTACTGCACCCATGCGGCGGCCGCCATCAGTGCCACTCCTGTTGCCAAAATTGTGGAGCGATTTTCGTTGAATTTTCTTTTAAGGGTTCGTGTAGAAGGCATATTCCTCTCCGCTGGAATGGGTTCTGGTATGAGCTTGCGGAAAGGCGCGAGGTTCCAGCCCTGCATTTGCGGTTTCGCCAAACGTTGCAATAAGGATGCACAAGCAATGCAACAGGCAATAAAAAAGCCCGCCTGTACGGCGGGCTTTCGGGAACAGCAATAGATCAGGATTGTTGAATGCCTGCAAGCAACCAGCCGCCAGGGCCGGAAACTGGCTTGGCCAGGTTCCAGATTTCAATGAAGTGCTCCACCGGCGCGTTCGGATCTTCCTTGATCATTCCCGAGAAGCGCACGCCGGCCAAGTATTCATTACCGACCACTTCCACACCGAGCAGATCCGCTTCCAGTGTGACGACATCAGTCACGTTGGCCGAAGCGCCCCGCTCCTGCAACTGGAGCTTGAACTCTGCATACATTTCCGGCGTGGTGAATTCACGCAAGTCGTTGATGTCCGCCTTGTCCCAGGCGGCCTGCATGCGGATGAACTGCGTCTTGGCCGTGCGCAGGAAAGCCGGCACGTCGAAGTCGGCAGGCAGGTCGATCAGGTTGCCGGTGCTGGACGATGTCGCTGCTGCGCCGGTGAATGCCATCGGCTTGGTTTCATTTGCGCGCGAACCAATTTCAGGCGTGTAGGCGTTGCCCGGTGACGCTCCCGCGAAAGCCGGTTGCGCACCAGGCGCCTTATTGCGGCGGAACATCCTGATCAGGAACCAGATCGCTGCGGCGATCAAGGCAAAGGTCAAAATGGTGCCGATCATGCCGGCAAGCGCGCCACCGATGCCCAAGTGGGACAGCAAGGCGCCCAAGCCGAGGCCGAGCAGTGCTCCGCCCAGAATACCCTTCCACATACTAGGCTTAGCGCCAGCGGCCTGATTTGCCGCGCCTGGCTGGTTCTGACGCGATGAATTATTAGCAGCCTGGTTGTTCTGCGCAGGCGACTGGCGGTTATAGCTCTGCGATTGTTTGCCGAATGATCCGCCGCCGCCCATACGCTTGGCTTCAGCGCTCGACATGCCGATCGAGAGGGAGGTAACGGCGATGACCATAGCGATCAACAAGTTTTTCATTGAGTTTCCTCGAATCGAATTACGGAAAATTCCGCGTGAGCCGAATATTACGGCAAT
>JAQSWC010000085.1 GCA_029266815.1 Paucimonas sp. | reverse complement strand
CGGTGACCCCCAGGGCACGGTATGGAGCGGTTCGGCATTCATAGGAGGTGCGGCCAGCGGCAACGATCCGGTAGCGCCCCTGTTGCCGGGAAGATTTTCATGGAGCCTGTCACCGGCGGTTCTGCTGGGTAGGGTGAACGCAACGGTAGAGAACGCCTCGGCGCTGTCGCAACCGCTGAAAATCACCGGTAGCTGGCATCAGTGGGAGGTCAGTCCGTCGTCAGTACTGATTCCCGCCGACCGCCTTTCCGCCCTGGGTGCGCCGCTAAACACGGTACAGTTGAGCGGAAACATGCGGCTCTCGTGGACGCCTCTGGCATTGGCAAGGCGGGAAAACGACGTCGACCTGAACGGCACGATGAAGCTGGAGATGACGAATATCGCGTCGAGGCTGTCGGCGATCAAGCCTCTGGGGGCTTATGATCTTACGATGGATTGGCAGGGAAACCGCGCGGCGATTGACCTGAAGACAGTCAAGGGGCCAATGTTGCTGAGCGGAGGCGGTTCCTTGGCCAATGGGCGTTTCCAGTTTTCCGGAACAGCCGATGCGGAAGCCGGGCAAGAAGAGAGATTGGCGAATCTATTGAATCTGTTGGGACAGAAGCGCCAGGTTGGCAATCGAAACATCATCGCGTTAGAGTTCAAATCATGACACCACGCTTAACAAGAAAATTTCGGCAAACCGCGCGCAAGGGACTGGCTCTTGCGTTGTCACTGGCAATCATGGGCGGCACGCCGGCTCTAGCGCAGGATCCGGCCAAGGACGAGGCGACGCTGAATTTCGTGGGCGCCGAAATCGAATCGGTGGTCAAGGCGGTAGGGCATTACACCAACCGCACTTTCATCATCGACCCGCGCGTGAAGGGAACCATCAACCTGGTGTCCGAAAAGCCGGTGACCAAGGCGCAGGCATTCAACCTGCTTACCTCGGCCTTGCGCCTGCAGGGATTCGGCGTAGTGGTGGAAGGCAGTCTCGTCAAGGTCGTGCCCGAGGCCGATGCGAAGCTACAGGCAGGCCCGACCAATGTCGGCGCACTGCGCGGCGACCAGGTGGCGACGCAGATATACCGCCTCAACTACGAATCGGCGGCGAACCTCGTTGCCGTGCTGCGACCGCTGATCTCGCCCAACAACACCATCAATGCCAGCGTCGGCAACAACACACTGGTGGTGACCGACTACGCCGACAACCTGAGGCGAATTGAGAAGATTATTGCGGCGCTGGATTCTCCTTCATCCGGCGACATGGATGTGGTGCCGATCCGCCATGCCATCGCCAGCGATATCGCCACCATGGTCAATCGTCTTCTGGAGCCGGGGCCGGGCGATGCCGGGCGCGTGAACCTGCTGGCTGATGCCCGCACCAATTCCGTGGTCATCAAGGCACCCTCGGCCGCGCGCGCAAATCTCGCGAAAAGCCTGATCAACAAGTTCGATCAGCCAAGTGCCATGCCGGGCAACGTGCACGTGGTCTACCTGCGCAACGCCGACGCCATCAAACTGGCGCAAACTCTGCGTGCCGTGATCGCCGGCGAAAATTCCTCTGCGTCCACTGGTTCGATGAATACATCGAACCAACAGAACTTCAACAATACCCAGGGTGGTCCACAGGGTTCCGGCGGCGGCATGCAGATGCCTTCGTCCTCATCTTCGCCGCAAGCAAGCCTGTCGGCAGGAGGCCCCGGTGGTTTCATCCAGGCGGATCCGGCGACGAACACGCTGATCATTACCGCCAGCGAGCCGGTCTACCGCAATATCCGCGCAGTGATCGACCAGCTCGATGCGCGGCGCGCCCAGGTCTACATCGAGGCACTCATCGTCGAGCTGACGTCGACCCGTGCCGCTGAGCTCGGAGTGCAGTGGGCCGGCCTGTCCGGAAATGAATTCAGTAATTACCGGGTCGGCACATTAACTTCATTTGGATCGGGCGGCGCGAATCTGGTGAATCTTGCGGCACCTGCGTTGGCAAATGGCGCCACGGCGGGAGCGCCCACGTTGCCGGGCAAGGGATTGAATCTTGGCGTGTTCCGTCAGGTGAACGGACAGCTCACGCTGGGTGCTTTGGCTCGTGCGCTGGAGACCGATGAGAAGGCCAACATTCTTTCGATGCCGAACCTGATCACGCTGGACAACGAGGAAGCCAAGATCGTGGTCGGCCAGAATGTTCCCTTCGTGACCGGGCAATTCACCGGCGCCACCGGTGGTGTGACGGCCAATCCTTTCCAGACCATCGAGCGCAAGGACGTCGGCCTTTCACTGCGCGTGAGGCCGCAGATCTCGCAAGGCGGTTCCGTCAAGCTCGCTATTTATCAGGAAACATCCAGCGTGCGTCCGACCACCAACGCTTCCGACATCATCACCGACAAACGCTCGATCGACACCAATGTCCTGGTGGACGACGGCCAAGTCATCGTCCTGGGTGGTCTGATAGACGACAGTGGCAGCGACAACGTGGAGAAAGTGCCGGTACTCGGCAGCATTCCGCTGGTAGGCAACTTGTTCAAGTACCAATCGCGCGCACGCAGCAAGCGCAACCTGATGGTATTTCTCCGGCCCACTATCGTTCGTACCAGCGAGCAGAGCGTTAACCTGGCAAGCGACCGCTACGGTTACATGAAGGATGTTCAGGTGAATGTGGAACCCGACCGTACGCTGCTGCTGCCGAACCTCGGCGCCGGTTCCCTGCCGAACATGCACAGCAATCAGCTGGTCGACGGCCCGCTTTACAACATGGTTCGCCGCAACCCGGACGGAACGATCACGATGCCGGTCCAGCCGCCTGCTCCAGCGCAGGAACCTGTCAAGGATCAGTAATGAGTACCGTAATGACCGAAGCCCGCCTTCTTCCCTATGCATTTGCGAGGGATTTTTCCGTGTTGGCCAGACGTAATGAGCCGAACGGGAACGGGGCGGCAGGCGCGGTCGAAGTGTGGATTTCCGATGCTACGCCGCCCAACGCCATAGCCGAGGTCGGCCGGCGCTTCGGCCGTTTGCGGCTGAGAACGTTACCACGAGATGAGCTTGAAGCGGCCATTGCCGAAGCGTATTCGGGCTCCGGAAACGATGCTGCGCAGGTCGTCGACGAAGTCGAGTCCGATCTCGATCTGGCCAAGCTGATGATGGACATGCCGGCGATCGAGGACTTGCTGGAATCGGCCGATGATGCGCCGGTCATCCGCATGATCAATGCATTGCTGACGCAATCCCTGCGCGAAGGAGCTTCCGATATTCATATCGAACCGTTCGAGCAAATTTCCGTAGTGCGATTCCGCATCGACGGCGCGCTACGCGACATCGTGCGTCCCAAGAAGGCGATCCATGCATCGCTGATTTCGCGTATCAAGATCATGGCGCAGCTCGACATTGCCGAAAAGCGTTTGCCGCAGGACGGGCGTATCACATTGCGCGTCGGCGGCAAGCCGGTCGACGTGCGTGTTTCCACGCTGCCTACCGGACACGGCGAACGCGCGGTGCTGCGTCTGCTCGACAAGGAGGCGGGACGTCTTGACCTCAGCCATCTCGGCATGAGCGACGAAGTGCTACAGCAATTCGACAAGCTGATCGCGCAGCCGCACGGCATTGTGCTGGTCACCGGCCCGACTGGTTCCGGAAAGACGACGACGCTTTATGCGGCGATGTCGCGCGTGAATTCCACGACCACGAATATTCTTACCGTCGAAGACCCGATCGAATACGAATTGCCCGGCGTTGGTCAGACGCAGGTCAACGCCCGCATCGACATGACCTTCGCCAAGGCGCTGCGCGCTATCCTGCGGCAGGACCCGGACGTCATCATGATCGGCGAGATTCGCGATCTTGAAACCGCACAGATCGCGGTGCAGGCCTCGCTCACTGGCCACCTGGTGCTGGCGACGCTGCATACCAACGATTCCGCCGCTGCGGTGACACGTCTTCTCGACATGGGCATCGAGCCATTCCTGCTGTCCTCATCCCTGTTGGGCGTGGTGGCCCAGCGGCTGGTACGCAAATTGTGCGAGGAATGCAAGCAGTTCGACGGCCAGCAGTGGCAGGCGGTCGGCTGCGACCGTTGCGGACAGACCGGCTATCACGGCCGCGTCGGCATCTATGAGCTGCTGCTCACCACGGACGAGATCCGCTCGCAGATTCACAACCAGGCAGCGGAAGCGGACATACGCACCGCTGCGCAGCGCGATGGCATGAAGACGATGCGCGAGGACGGCGAACGCTGGATCGCATCCGGCGTGACCACCATGGCCGAGCTGCTGCGCGTCGCAAAGGAATAACTGGATAAGCGATGCCTGCATTTCGCTACGAAGCCGCCGACGCGCTCGGCCATACCAAGAAAGGCGTGCTAAACGCGGACAGCGCACGCGCCGCGCGTAGCGATCTGCGCGGACAGGGCTTGCTCCCTATAGTCGTCGAAGCGATTGCATCGCAGGTCGACGAGAGCGGCAAGACCACGCGCCGTCGCTCTTTCGGCGACAAGCTCTCCACGGTCGAGCTTGCGTTGTTCACGCGTCAGCTTGCCAGCCTTCTTGAAGCGAGCCTGCCGCTGGAACAGGCGTTTTCCGCCTTGCTGGAGCAGGCCGAGCGGACCTATGTGCGCGACCTGATCGCATCGATCCGTTCGGAAGTAATGGCCGGTTCATCGCTTTCGGACGCGCTGTCGCATCATCCGCGTGATTTCACCGATATCTATCGCGCGCTGGTGGCGTCCGGCGAGCAAATCGGCCAGCTTGCGCGCGTGCTGTCGCGCCTGGCCGATTACATCGAAAGGCGCAATGCGCTGGTGCAGAAAGTCCGCCTGGCGTTCATGTATCCAGCCATCGTCACCTGCGTGGCGTTTGCGATCGTGATCTTCCTGCTGGCTTATGTGGTGCCGCAAATCGTGACCGTGTTCGCCAACACCAAGCAGAAGCTGCCTTTTCTGACGGTAGTGATGCTGGCCGTTTCTGATTTTGTGCGCAACTACGGCTTGATCGTCGGCGGCATCGTGGTCGCCGCCTTGTTTGCTTGGCGCGCGGCCTTGCGCAATCCTGATCTGAAATACCGGTGGCATAGCTGGCTGCTGACGGCGCCGATGTACGGTAAGTTCGAGCGTGCCCTGAATACCTCGCGTTTTGCCAGCACGCTGGCGATCACCACCGGCTCGGGCGTGCCGATCCTGCGCGCCCTGCAGACCAGCCGCGATACCCTGTCAAATGTAGCCATGCGCGATCAGGTGGAAGAGGCCACCACGCGCGTTCGCGAAGGCGTGGGCCTGGCGCGGGCGTTGTCGGCGCATAAGCATTTCCCGCCGATGCTGGTTCATATGATCCGCGCCGGCGAAGCCACCGGCGAACTTCCCGCCATGCTCGAGCGCGCATCAAGCGCGCAGGAACAGGATCTAGAACGTCGCGCGCTGACCATCGCTGGCCTGCTCGAGCCTGTGCTGATTCTGGTCATGGGTGTCGTGGTATTGTTGATCGTGCTCGCGGTGCTGATGCCGATCATCGAAATCAACCAACTGGTACGCTAGCCGATATGAGAAAAATGAAAGGACTGGCATGAAGCGGAGTGCGATCGCAGCGGGCTTTCTGTTGTTTGTCGCCTTGTGCGCATCGCTTGCCTATTGGGGCATGCAATTGTTCAAGCCGCCGGCGCGGCCGGTAGCGGCGCCTCCGCAGGCTTCCAATGTGGATGCAAGGCCGGAAGTCGTTGCGGCTCTGTTTGGCGGAAGGCCTGTTAGTGCAGCGACGGTCACGAACTATCAGTTGAAAGGCGTGATCCTCTCCGGCAGCGCCAAGGAAAGCATTGCGATACTTGTCCCGGAAGGTAAACCAGCGAAAGCGATCGCCGTGGATGGCGAGGTTGCGCCGGGGGTCGTGGTGAAGGAAGTCCATCCCAAGTATGTGGTGCTCTCCGAAGGGGGGGTGAGCAAGCGTGTGGAACTGCCGGTGAGCGCGCCGTCGAGCGGCGGTATCGGCATGTCCGCATCGCCGGTGCCTGTGATGAACAGCTCGATGCCGGTTGTGGTTCCGAATCAGCCGCCTCCGGAAAACCAAGCTCCACCACCCGAGCCGCCACCACCGCCGCCCGAACCTCAGCCCAATGTGGAATCGGTTCAGCCTCCGCCCGTGCCGCCGAATCCAGGGCAGGTAGTTCCTCCCGGGCGTGGCTACGCACTGAGGCGATAAGCCCACTCCTTATTTATCCGTGTCCTGCAGCTTGCGTGTCAGGCGTCTCTGCATCTGGCGCTTGGCTGAGCCTGTTTTTTCGTGCGAACCGGCGGCGCGTTGTTTGGCTGCAAGCGCCACCGGATTGCGCGGCTTGGATAGGGAAGGCGCATCCACACGGAAGGTCAGCTTCTGCCGAGTCTTGAGTGACTTGTTCGCCATCGCGTCACGGTTCCAGAGAATTTACAGCACGTAACGAGACAAATCTTCATTGATGGCCAGTGCGCCCAACCTTTCATCGACATAGGCGGCATCGATGGTCAAAGTTCCTGAGGTAAGATCGCCGGCATCGAACGAGATTTCCTCGAGCAGCTTTTCCATCACCGTATAAAGACGGCGCGCGCCGATATTTTCGGTTTTTTCATTGACTGAATAGGCGATTTCGGCAAGCCGCTTGATACCTTCCGGCGCAAACCCAATGTTCACACTTTCCGTGGAGAGCAGGGCTTCGTACTGCCTAGTCAGGCAGGCGTCGGTGCCCGTCAGGATGCGCTCGAAGTCGGCAATCGACAGCGATTCCAGTTCCACCCGGATCGGGAAACGGCCTTGCAATTCCGGGATCAGGTCGGATGGCTTGGCAAGATGGAAAGCACCGGAAGCGATGAAAAGGATATGGTCGGTCTTGATCATGCCGTACTTCGTGTTGACGGTGGTGCCTTCGACCAGCGGCAGCAGGTCGCGCTGCACGCCGGCGCGCGAGACGTCCGCGCCGCCGACCTCTGAACGCGTCGCGATCTTGTCGACTTCGTCGAGGAACACGATGCCATTCTGCTCGACGTTGGCAATCGCCTTCTGCTTCAGCTCATCCTCGTTGACCAGCTTGGCGGCTTCCTCGTCGATCAGGATTTTCATGGCGTCCTTGATCTTCAGCTTGCGCTTCTTGCTGCGCCCGCTGCCCATGCCGGAAAACATCGACTTGATCTGCTCGGTCATTTCTTCCATACCGGGCGGAGCCATGATTTCCATCTGCGGAGCGGCTTCGGCAAGATCGACTTCGATTTCGCGGTCGTCCAGTGCTCCTTCACGCAGGCGCTTGCGGAAGGTCTGGCGCGTATTGCTGCCGCCCTGATCGGCGTCTTCCGCGCTCGGCGAGGAAGTGAAGCCGAAATCGCGCGGCGGCGGCACGAGGATGTCCAGCACGCGGTCTTCGGCGGCATCGCTTGCACGCAGCCTGACCTTTTGCAT
>JAQSWC010000084.1 GCA_029266815.1 Paucimonas sp. | reverse complement strand
TTCTCCATCGATCCGAAGCTTGCATTGGTGACTCTGCTGCCTTTGCCGTTCATTGCATGGATGATTCATACGGTCCGCAACCGTTTGCGTTATGGCTTCGAGAAAATCGACCGGATCTGGTCGGAGGTGACCAATGTTCTGGCCGATACGATTCCGGGCATCCGCGTGGTGAAGGCCTTTGCGCAGGAAAAGCGCGAAGCGACGCGTTTTCGAGAAGCAAACAAGCACAACCTGGCAGTCAACGACCGGGTCAACAAGATCTGGTCGCTTTTCTCGCCTACTGTCGGCTTCCTTACCGAGATCGGCCTGCTGGTCGTATGGGCCGTCGGCATCTGGCAGGTTTCGCACAACCACATCACGGTAGGTGTCCTGACCGCGTTCCTTACTTATATCAGCCGCTTCTACACGCGCCTCGATTCCATGAGCCGCATTGTCTCCGTCACGCAAAAGGCTGCGGCTGGCGCCAAGCGCATCTTCGACATCCTGGATCATGTGTCGAGCGTGCCGGAAGCGTCGAATCCGGTTCATCTGGAGCGAATAGAAGGAAAAATCGAGCTGCGCAACATCGGCTTCCGTTACGGCAACCGCGCGGTGATACGAGGCGTCGACCTATCCATCCGTCCGGGCGAGATGATAGGCTTGGTGGGCCACAGCGGGTCCGGCAAGAGCACGCTGGTCAATCTGATCTGCCGCTTCTACGATGTGTCGGAAGGAGCGATCATGATAGACGGCGTCGACATCCGCTCGTTGCCCATTGCCGAATACCGGCAGCACATCGGCCTGGTATTGCAGGAGCCCTTCCTCTTCTTCGGGACCATTGCCGAAAATATCGCTTACGGCAGACCGGGTGCCACTCGCAAGGAGATTATTGCGGCGGCCCGCGCGGCCCATGCGCATGAGTTCATCCTGCGCCTGCCGCACGGCTACGACTCGATGGTCGGCGAACGTGGACAGACCTTGTCGGGCGGCGAACGCCAGCGCATCTCCATCGCGCGCGCGCTGCTGATCGATCCGCAACTGCTGATCCTGGATGAAGCCACATCGTCGGTCGATACAACCACCGAAAAGGAAATACAGAAGGCCCTGGACAATCTGGTTCGCGGCCGCACCACCATCGCGATTGCGCACCGTCTGTCCACGCTGCGAAAGGCTGATCGTCTGGTGGTACTAGATAAGGGTCAGATCGTCGAGGTCGGACATCACGAGGAACTGCTGGCGCGTGAAGGCGCCTATTACAAGCTCTACCAAGCCCAAGCACGCCAGCCGGAAACCGAACTGATCGACGAAGACGCCGGGAAAGGCATCGCATGACATCGTTTGAATTGAGCCGCGATTCCTTCGGCAAACTGGTTTTCTCCTCGCCCGACCTCACAAGGCCGGTAGCGGGTGTCGTGCCGGTGCGCGCGTTTCCGATCGGCGCGCCCGATGAAGGGATTGCAATCGTCGATGCGGACGGACACGAACTGGCATGGATTGACGACCTGTCCGTCGTCGCCGACAACTCGCGCAAGCTGATCGAGGAAGAGTTGGCCAACCGCGAGTTTCTGCCTGAAATCCGTCGTCTGGTACACGTTTCCGGATTCGCCACGCCCAGCACCTGGGACATAGAAACGGATCGCGGACCATTCAAGCTGGTGCTTCGCGGCGAAGAAGCCATCCGCCGCATCGCCCATTCCAGCCTGCTGATTGCGGACACGAACGGCGTGCAGTTCCTGGTGCGCGACCTTCAATCCCTGGACAGGGCAAGCCGCAGATTGCTCGATAGATTTCTTTGAGGCGAATACGCAGTTCCGGCTCTATAGCCTTAATGCACGCGTTGCGACCTCTCTGCTTCGCCCCTGCTTCATCCACGGACTCGCCTGCATGCGAGTCCGGCTCCGCAGGTACGAAGCAGTGCTTCGCGAAACCCTTTTAAGCCAGTCGGTAACTCAGCCGCTGTGTCCACGGATGCGCTTGCAAGCGCATCCGGTTCGAACGGCGCGAAGCAATGCTTCGCGAAACCCCGTTCTCACCCACCTCCAATGCCTTCGGTGATGTAGCCGGTGCCTCCGCAATTCGGGCATTCCGCGCCCTTGTCAATTTTTCCCGTGCCGCTGCATTCCTGGCAGATATCTTCTCCGGTACCCGGTGTACCGGGCGCTGCGTCATCCCCAGGGCTGAGTTGCGGTGCAGACTTGTTCTGTTCCGGCGACTGAATTGGACGTGTATTCATTCTGGCTCCGATGGTAGAAAGGCATCACTCGCAGTTCGATGTATTTCCAAGCCGGGAGTTCGGGCACAAAACCGTCAAAATCGACGTAACCCCATGTTATCATTCGTATAATTTCTCTCCCCGGCATTTCTCCGGCAGATCTATTCCGGCCAGACAAGAGTTTTTCATGAATTCCACATCGCAAAATGTTCAGGGTGGTGCCGGTCAGCGCCGCTTTCTCATCGAAATCGTCGGTTTTCCCGAAGTTGAGCGGTCGATGCTGGCTTCCACTTTTCGCCTGACCGGAAGACGCAATTTCTGTTATGCCGAGCCTGCGGAATCCGAAGACCGGCCGGATATCTATCTGGTCAATTCAGATAGTCCGGAAGTCGGCAACCTGCTGGCTAGCCGCAAGCCGAATATTCACGCGCCTGCTGTGCTGATCGGCAGGCAACCCGCCAATCTGGAATGGCCGCAGGTGACGAAACCCATTCAGTGGATGTGGCTTTTCGAGCAACTGGACGCTGCAATGCATGCCGCGTTGCTGCAACGGAGCAAGCGCCAGGCAAGCGACACCAACTGGGACGGTCGAACCTACCGCCGCTCGACCGACAAGAGCACACCGCAGGAACCGGTGTACTTCGAACCCAAACCCGTGGAGTCGGTGCTGGTCGTCGACGACAGCGCTACCGTGCGCGCCTTCATGCGCAGCAAACTGGCCCCTTTCCGTTTCGATGTCGACTATGCGGAAAGCGGCGAGATGGCAATCGACATGGCACAGTCCAAGCCGTATACCTGCGTGTTCCTCGATATCCTGATGCCAGGGATAGACGGCTATGAAGTCTGCAAACGTCTGAAGTCGAATTCGTTCACCAAGAATATGGCAGTTGTCATGTTGAGCAGCAAATCGTCCGCTTTCGACAAATTTCGCGGCAGTTGGGCAGGGTGTGATGCCTATCTGGGCAAGCCGGTGGACGAAGATGAGCTCCTCGCCACCATTGCCCGCTTTCTCCCGAGCGCGCGCGCAGTGGCAAGGGCAATACTGAACAGTGCTGTCTGAACTATTCCCTCCATGTGCAGTTACAAAGATTTATCGACTGCGCTTTAACCATACTCGTCATACACTTTCCTCGGCGCAATATTATTAATGCTGTCACGGCGAATTCTGCCGAAACAGCGTTTCATGTCGCCCCGGATGCCAGCGCACATCGAACAACAAGAGAAAAATGCCGCCTTCCCGCCCTATCCTGACTGCCTACGCGATCGATGACACACTGCCCGGCATTGGGTCCGACGATGCGCGGATGCTCACGCATCTCAATATCGCCTTCGGCCTGGTAGAAAATGGCAAAGTCAGTGTCGATCACTTGAAGCATCTAGGTTGTCTGCAGGCCATCCGGAGCCATAATCCAGAACTGCGAATTCTTCTTTCCATTGGAGGATGGGGCGCGGGCGGCTTTTCGGAAGCCGCAGGCAGCCAGGAAGGACGGGCGATGTTCGTCCGCAGCGCCCTCGATCTGGTGGTCCGCCACGGACTGGACGGGCTGGATCTCGACTGGGAATATCCGTGTTACGGACAAGGCGGCATCGTGTCCAGCCCGTCCGACAAACGCAATTTCTCGCTGCTCATCGAGGACCTGCGGAACGAACTCGACCTTCTGGGCGACGCGCATGGATGTCGTTATCTGCTCACGATTGCGGCAGGCGCCGACCAGTATTATCTCGACGGCACGGAGATGGCGCGCGTCCAGCAAGCACTCGACTGGGTGCAACTGATGACCTACGATATGCGCGGCGGCTTTCAGACCCTGACCGGCCATCATACGAATCTCTACACACCCACAGGCGACCTGTTTCGCATCAGCCTGGACGCTTCGGTAAGGATGTTTGTAGAAGCCGGCGTTCCCCGTGAAAAACTGGTCGTCGGCGCGGCGTTCTACGCCAGGCGCTGGACGGATGCCCCTTCCAGAAACCACGGGCTTCACCAGATGACCGTTTCGTTCGGCACATATGGACCGCCCCATGATGAACTGGTGGATGCCTGCATCGGAAAGAACGGCTTCGTCCGTCACTGGGATGACGAGGCCAAGGCGGCTTGGCTGTTCGACGGCAGCACTTTCATTTCCTATGACGATGAAGAATCGTTGCGCCACAAGTGCCGCTATATCGCGGAGCGCAAACTGGCTGGAATCATGTTCTGGGAGCTTGGTCATGACCGCAAACGCATTCTGCTTGGCGCACTGCACCATGAACTTGGCTCAATAAATCAAGTTTCATGACCTAATAATCCTGCTAGGGAGAGGCCACGCTATTCTTCATGTTCCGTTAAGATTACGCTTTCAACCAATTTACATAATTACACCGATTTGCAGAACGCCGTGAACGCGACCGTCCGCAGCACCGGCCACATGAAACCATGACTTATTCTTATCCTGCGGGCACCGATTTAAAGATCAAGTGGGGCGTCGTCTCGAACTATCACGACGGCGAAACCTTCCTGGCTGAACTGAGCATTACCAACCTTTCGCAGCTTCCCCTGCCTGGCGAGGGCTGGGCGCTGTATTTCAATTCCTGCCGCAAGACCAAGGCTGGCAGCATCACCGGCGGCGCCAACATCATTCACGTGAACGGCGACCTCTCGAAGCTGACGCCGACCGCCGACTTCGGCGTGCTGCAACCGGGCGAAACCCGCACGATTTCCTATATCGGCCTGCTGTGGGTCATCCAGGAAACCGATGCGCCGCTGGGCTTTTACATTGTTTACAACGATGGCAAACCGGAGGCATTCGCCGAACAGATCGGCGACCCGGAAATTCTTCCGTTCGAGCGGCCTGAACAGCGCCGCCGCAAGCCGGAAGATGTGGTGCCGATTGCCACGCCGCAGAGCCGCTTCGAGACCAACTCGATACTCAGCCTCCTGTCCGCCGATCGCATCGGACTGATCACACCCACGCCGCTGTCGGAAACCAGGGGCACAGGCAGCTTCACCATCAATGCCTCCACGGTCATCGTTCACGCGTTCGAACTCGATGCGGAAGCAGCCTATCTGCAGAAAGTGCTGGCGCAGGCCGGCGTCAACGTCGATCGCTCCACCCAGGGCACCGGTGGTATTCAGCTCAAGCTGGACAAGGTGGAGGCCGGCGACAGCGGCAGTGCCCATGAAGCCTATGAGCTGGAAGTGACGACCGACGGCATTGTCATTGCCGGCGCGTCCGGACACGGCGTGTTCAATGCCATCCAGAGCTTGCGTCAACTACTCCCCATCGAATGCTTCCACCGGCCGCTTGCCGCACTCGACGTTCCTGCGGTACGCGTGGTCGATGCGCCGCGCTTCGGTTACCGTGGCGTTCATCTCGACGTCGGACGCAATTTCTCCACGAAAGAGACTGTACTGCGCATGCTGGAGGTGATGGCGCTCCACAAGATCAACAAATTCCACTTCCATGTGACCGACGATGAAGGCTGGCGCGTCGAGATTCCATCGCTTCCCGAACTGACCGAAATCGGTTCCAAGCGCGGCTTCACGCTCGACGAGCGCGATCATCTCGTTCCCTCCTTCGGCTCGGGCGCCATAGTAGATGGTTCGCACGGTACCGGCCACTACAGCAAGGAAGAATTCATCGAGATCCTCCGCTATGCCACCGAACGCCATATCGAGGTCATCCCCGAGATCGATGTGCCCGGCCATGCTCGCGCGGCCATCAAGGCGATGGAAGCTCGCTACTATCGCCTGAAGGGACAGGGAAAGCTGAAAGAAGCCGAGGAATTCCTGCTGACGGATTTCGACGACAAGTCAGTCTATGAATCCGTTCAGCTCTGGCATGACAACGTCATCTGCATCGCCAAGGAATCCTGCTACCGCTTCATCGACACGGTCGTTTCCGAGCTGGTATCCCTCTACAGGGAAGCCGGCGCTCCATTGCTGGTGATGCACACTGGCGGCGACGAAATCCCGGACGGCGCCTGGGAAGGCTCACCGATATGCCAGGCGTTCATGAAGGAACGCGGCATGAACTCGATCCAGGAATTGCTTAACTACTTCCTCGGCCGCTTCCGCGACATCCTCAAGAAGCATGACCTGGTGGTGGCCGGCTGGGAAGAGATCGCGCTGGCGAAGGAAAAGGTCGGCGGCAAGACGGTGCTCAAGCCTAACCCGGAATTCGTCAACGCCAACTTCAGGCCTTACGTCTGGAACAATGTGTGGGGCTGGGGCCAGGAAGACTTCGCCTACCAGCTCGCCAATGCCGGATATCAGGTGGTGTTGTGCAACGTCACCAACCTGTATTTCGACCTGGCGTATGAAAAGGATCCCGCCGAGCCCGGCTACTACTGGGGCGGTTTCCTCACGACGCGCAAACCCTTCGATTTCGTCCCGCTCGATATCTATGCCAATGCCACGGTGAACGGCTGGGGCCAGCCGCTCGATGCGGAGAATGTGGCCGGCATGGCACGCCTGACTCCGGAAGGCCGGAAGAACATCATCGGTCTTCAGGGTCAGATCTGGGGCGAGAACGCGCGCAGCAAGGAACGGGTGGAACATTATTTCGCCCCCCGTGCCATCTCGTTCGCGGAACGCGCCTGGGTAAAAGATCCCGAGTGGACCGAGATCGCCGATCCGGAAAAACGCAAGGCAAAAATGGATTCGGACTGGAATGTCTTCGCCAATCGTCTTGCCCAGCGCGATCTCTTGAGGCTAGATGGACTCGGTGGCGGTTACGGCTATCGCGTTCCGGTCCCCGGTGCCCGAATCGAAAACGGCAGGCTGCATGCCAACATTAGCTTGCCGGGCTTTTCCGTCCGTTACACGCTGGACGGCAGCGAGCCCGCTATGGATTCACCGGCCTACCGGGAACCCATGGAAGTCAAGGGCACGGTGAAACTGGCCGCCTTCACCTCGACAGGACGCAGAGGACGCGTCATTTCGGTTAAGGCCTAGCTCGCCCGAAGCAACAAGCTGTTCTGAAAACGGCCCGCAAGGGCCGTTTCAGTTTTCAAATCCCCTCTGCCCGGCGATTTCCGCCACTACCCGCTCGCAAATTTCATGGGTCTTCAGTGCATCCGCCAGCGAGATCGATGGCGTGGCACGGGTCGATACGCAATCGATGAAATGCGAAATGATCTGCGGAAATCCACGCCGGTGAAGCGTACTTTCCCAATCGCCGAATAGCATCCGTTTTTCCTCGCCGGCCTGAAAACGTGTCGTCGCTGACAAGTTTTCAACGATCG
>JAQSWC010000083.1 GCA_029266815.1 Paucimonas sp. | reverse complement strand
GGGCGCTGATGCCTATTACTGGCCGCTTGCGCTGGGCTGGCTGCCGGAACCGGTGGAAACCTGCGGAGCCTTGATCTGGAGGTTGTTGACTACACGCTCTACGCCTGCCACTTGCGAAGCAGCCTGGCCTGCATTGACGGCCTGTTCTGCGCTGTCGACAAAACCGGCCAGCGATACGACGCCGCGATAGGTGTCGACGTTGACGGTAGCGGCCGTGCCCACGCCTGCATCGGCTGCAATGCGCTGCTTCACTTTAGTAGTGATGGCGGCGTCATCTAGTGCAACGCCGGTGCTGCGGTCGGTGGGCGAGCCTGCGCAGGCCACCAGCAGGAAGGCGAATACGGCGGAAAGCATCAATTTCAGTTTCATCATGGCGACTCCATTCTTGGTTGTTGAGGGTGAAAAAAACTCGCGGAGGCGAGTATCCGGTTGAAACGTAATCGTCTGTCAGGGCCAGCCGGGCTGGCGGTACAGGCCGCCGCGCATTTCCGGCGGAATGGAAATCAGCGGGTCATATTCCGGGCTGTCCTCCACTTCCTCGCGCGTGATGTTAACGATCACTTCCTTGCTGTCCGCGGCGATCTCGGCAATGCGTTCCGGTGAGATCAGTACCTTTTTCCCCGGCCACCAGTCGCGCGTATCCGTCACCATCAACTGGATGGACCAGTCTTGATCATCAAACAGGAATTCCTCCACATGTCCGACCGTTTCGCCGATGGCGCGGATGCTATAACCGTGAAGATCGTTGGCGCTGCAAAGCGTATTTTCCGGAGTCGTGCCGCGAACGTTGTCATCACGGTATTCCGCGCGCAGCGGATCGGTATCGGGATCGGTAGTCGATGCGGAATCGAGCAGCGGCGACACGATGGCCTCACCCCACAGGGAGGCGAAGTTCCAGTAATCCTTGTAACCATAATGTTCGTTGAAGCGGGTTTCGTGGTCGCGTGAAATCGGCTGGTCGTTCTCGATGTCTGGGCTCTGCTCCACCTGCGTGCGCGTCAGCGCGACGTGAAGGCGATTGTTTTCCCACTCGATACCCGTAGCGGACAATGGGGAAACCAGTACCTTGCGTCCACTCAGCCAGCCGCCGGTGTCGACCACGAAGTAGCGAATTGCCCAGCGGCGGTCATCGAAGTACACATCCTCAATGGTGCCGATATCGCCGTCGGTAGCGGCAATAGAAAAACCTTCCAGATCTTTTATGCTGTGGAGCATCGTCGAACGCCTTTGCAAATTTTCTGTTTCATCATTGCGGATCATGCGCGGAACGTATTGACTAGGCGCAGCGTGAATGGCGGCTATACCCAGTCACAACAATACGAATACTTTGCGATTGATGTGGCTCAAAAACGGGTTTTCGTCTGCATCAGAGCCGCTCATCCTTCTTTTTGATCGCCTCCGTCCATATCGCCGTGTCGGCCGGTTTCATGTTGCCTAGGGGTGCAAGGCGCGCGTCGCGGTATCCCCATTGTTCTATATCCACCAGGTACTGCTCGCGGGAGAGAATCGGCCCTTGACACACCTCAGGGTGGGAGGGGGATGCATGCCGCTCCTGCTGCAGTTTTTCGAGCAATTCATCCATCAACCAGTCCGGTGCCAGGTCGCGTTGAGCCGGATAGATGAAGCCGAACAGGATCAGGTGACTGAGCAGCACCCGCCAGTGATCACCGAAACGGTCGCGCAGCCGCTGCCAATCCATGTGCTCGCCGCAAGCGCGGATCAGGTGCGCAATGTCCGCGCCGTCGTAGCGTTCGCGCTCCATGATGAATGCCTTGGACCAGATCGTTTCTTCCACCGGTGCAATGAGCGCCTTCACGCCCATGACTTCGCACTGCAGTGCATGTTCTATCCAGATGTCGTCCACGCGAGCCACGCCGTTGCCGGAATCGAAAATGATGTCGACGAAACTATCTCCATTGAAAGCCTTGGCAAGCCAGTGTGGAAAGGTGAGTTCCGTCCGGTAACCGATGGCCTGCAGCGCCTGTGCCGTGTTTTCATAGTCCGAGCGGCGGATAAAGATGTCGAGATCCTTGGTGTAACGGACGATACCTGTAAAGCAATTGAAGGCATAAGCACCCCCGATCATGTAAGGAACACCAGTCTCATTCAGGGACAACAGCACATGCCGGTAAAAATCCTCGGCGCTGCGGTCGATTCCATCGTTCATTGTCTGGTTTTGCGCAGTCATTGGCTTTACCTCAGGATATTGAAACCTAGAATCAGCAAAACTTATGCCATTGCCTGAAGGTCTGTTCCATGAAGCAGTCAATTCATGAGAAGGAGTGTTTCTTGAACTCATCTGAAAAAATTCGATTGGCGGCCGTGGGCGATCTCCATTGCAACAAGTCGTCCAAAGGCACGTTACGCGCCTTTTTTTCACAGGCAGACCAGTCGGCAGACATCCTGCTGTTATGCGGCGACCTGACCGACTACGGCTTGTCGGAAGAGGCCTACATCCTTTCAGAGGAATTGTCCGCCGCGCGCATTCCGGTGATTGCCGTGCTCGGCAACCACGATTTCGAGACCGATAATGAAAACGAAGTGAAGCGCATACTCGGCGAAGCCGGCGTGCGCATTCTCGATGGCGATGCCTGCGAAGTAAACGGAGTCGGATTTGCGGGAGTGAAAGGTTTTTGCGGCGGCTACGGCCAGCGCTCGCTCGGGCATTGGGGCGAGCCGGCCATCAAGCACTTCGTTGATGAAGCGATTCGCGAAACGCTGAAGCTTGAAGCCGCACTTGCCAAGCTGCGCACAGACCATCGCATTGCGCTGCTACACTACTCGCCAATCGAAGCCACGGTGCGCGGCGAGCCACTGGAAATCTATCCCTTCCTCGGTACGAGCAGACTGGAAGAACCGCTGATGCGTTATCCCGTTGATGCCGTCTTCCATGGCCACGCCCATCGCGGCTCGCTGGAAGGAAGAACCGTCAACAACATTCCGGTCTATAACGTCGCCAAGCCACTCCTCCAGCGAACCTTCCCGGACCAGCCGCCGTTCAAGATTATCGATATTCCGCTTTCCGTGTCTTCAGACAACGTTACGCCGCTGCGATAGCGGGATAGGGCTCACCTGTATCCCATGGAAGACGAGCATGGTCCAACTCTGAAATGGATGGACCGCTGATTTCGTCGGCCAGAGTGGGAGTACGCATCCCGCGTAATGGGTCTCGATGGGAGAGTTTTCCGCACGGTCGCAACTGCCATGGCGGGAATTGCATATCGGGTACACTCGGTTTCCAACAATAAAATGTACGTCAAGCCGAACCGAACAGGGTGCGGAGTCAGACGCCTTGCCATTTTTCCTTGCCGCCTTCGTCAAGCATCCGGCAACGCGTGCAATCACACTAAGGTTCTGCAAACTTTTCTGTGGGTGAATTCGCTTACGCGCAGGTCCTGCAAGCAAAGACCGCTGGCACGAAGAGTGAAAGCTCCTCCCCCTTGAAGGGGAGGGAGCATTCTTTACCCACACAAAAGTTCGATGAATCATAACTACAAGCCATCGTCATAGAGGACCACTGCATCATGATCCTGGGTTTCAGTCACTACAACCTGCGCGCGCCGCGTCCGCTGCTGGACGAACTCAAGGATTTCTATTGCGAAGTGGTAGGCCTTTCCATCGGCGCGCGCCCGCCGTTCAGAAGTTTCGGCTACTGGCTGTATGCCGGAGGCGAGGCGCTTCTTCACTTGTCGGAAGCGGCGCTGCATGAAAATCGTATTTCGGGCGCCGTCAGTTCGTTTGATCATGTGGCATTCAAGTGCGCCGGGCTGAAGCAGGCAGAGGGCCGGCTCGCCACGCTCGGGATCGACTACCGCATATCGGTTGTGCCGCAGAGCGGGCAGGTGCAGATATTTTTCAAGGATCCGGCGGGCAACGGCATCGAACTCAACTTTGCTCCCGAGTCTGTATGATCCGTCCCATCCGGCCTTCCTACCACAGCAGGTGAGTGAATGAGCAATCAGCAAACCGTTACCGCGCCCCCGCGATCCTCGTTCGTTACCGTTCTCGCATGGACCTTCATCGTGCTTGCCGGGTTCTCGGTCCTCATCGCCGGGATGCAGAACGTGGTCCTGGCATTCGTCCTGCCCATGCAGGACATGGATGACATGGTCGGTATGCTGTCGCAGGAACAAAACATGCCGGCGGCCGTGATCTTCTTCGTGCGCCACATCCAGGCAATCATGCTGTTTTTTCTTGTGATGTCGATCGCCACCCTCATTGCTTCGATAGCGCTGCTGAAGCGCCGGAACTGGGCACGGCTGGTGTTCATCTGGATGCTGGCCATCAGCATTGCAGGCAATCTCGCCTGGCCGTTTTTCCAGTACACGATGATGTCGGACATGCTGCCGTTTCTGGGAGATCTCGAACATGAGTTTGGAGCGCAGATACAGATGGCTCGTTATGCCATGTTCGCGTTTTCCTGCGCGCTCATGCTGGCCTTCAGCTGGTTTTCTGCATGGCTCATCAAGCGGCTTGCCGCACCTGAGATCCGGGCGGAATTCAATGCATAGGCCGTGCGCATGAGTGACGGATCGATTTCCCCGCTGTCCTCTTCTGAGCTTGACGAGTTCTTCTCCTACCTGAAGGCTCATCTGGCGGACAACGGCGAGCCTGATCACGGCTATTTTCAGCCGCTTCCTCACGGTGCGCCGTTTCCGGCGGAGCGCGAAGCCACGTTCAGAAAGGGCATTGAGCTTTCCCTCGCGCAGCCGGGATGGCGCCGGATGTGGGTGATGAGGTCGCCTCAGTCGGAGATTGTCGGACACGTCGATCTTCGGGCCTACGGCGAATTGCATGCGGTGCATCGTTGCCTGCTTGGCCTGGGTGTGCACCGGAATCATCGGCGGCGGGGCATCGGGGCGCAACTCGTCGCGCATGCCCGCCACTGGGCTGCGATGACCCCGCCCCTGGAATGGATAGACTTGCAGGTGATCGGCAGCAACGAAGCGGCAATCTCCCTTTATCGCCGTGCCGGTTTCTCGAAGACCGGCGAAGTGGAAGACATGTTTCGAATCGACGGACAATGCTTTTCCTACATCGGCATGACGCTGCGGCTCCCGTAGCCGGTCGGAACTCCTCCCTCCCCTTCAAGGGGAGGGAATTCAATGAACCAGTGCCGAATCAATAAGCTGCCTTTGAAGCTATACTTACGCACTCTTCAGCATGCTTGAAAGCCCGTCGCCGTGCGGCTTCCGGCCATTCCCTATTTGTCGAACATGAACAGCAATCGCCCCGAGGATAAAAATTTCATTCGCCGACGCCAGTTGATGAAGGCCGCGGCAGCGGCCGTCCTGCCTGCCGGGATGGCTTCCTGCTCCTCCAAGGAAAAGAAGCCGGAGGCGCTAGTGGTAGGCGGATTGCCCGTCACCTGCAACCTGACCCTGCCTGTGGCCTGCGCGGCGAAAGCGGCCAGCAATGCCGCCTCCAAGCAAGCCGGCCCCTTGTTCGAATTCGAATACAGCAAATACAGCGGCTGGCCGGAGGTCAAGGAATCGCTGATGTCAGGCCGGATACAGGCCGCCTACATGCTGGCGCCGCTGGTGATGGATCTCACCGACAAGAAGATCCCGGTCAAGATCGTCTCGCTGGGTCATCGCTCGGGCGCTGTGATCATGGTGCGCACCGATTCGCCGTACCGGCAGTTCAAGGACCTTGCCGGCAAGCGCATCGCGATTCCGAGCCGCTTTGCCGTCGACTTTCTCTTCCTGCGCAAGATGCTGGCAAGGGAAGGCATGACACCCAAGGATATTGAAATCATTGAAATGCCGCCTCCGGACATGCCGGCGGCCCTGTATGCGAAGGCGGTGGATGCCTACTGTACCGGCGAACCCTTTGGCGCTGCGGCTCAACGCGCGGGATATGCCATGCCGCTGCGTATGACACGCGACGAATGGCGCAATTACATCTGCTGCGTGTTGACAGTACGCGAAGAACTTATCCGCGAGAATCGTCCTGCGGTGCAGGAACTCGTCAACTACATCCAGGCCGCCGGTGTGTGGATGGATGAAAAACAGGAAAACCGTGACAAAGCGGTAGCCATTGCGGCCAATCGAAAATTCTTCAACCAGGATCCCAAGATCCTGCAGTTCGTGATGGAGAATCCGACCGACCGCGTCACCTACGGCGACCTCCGGATGATCAAGGCCGAATTCGACGACCTGATGCAGCTCTCGATCGAAGCCGGCACCATTAAAAAACCGATTCCTTTCGAACAATATGTCGACGAAAGCTTCGTCAAGGCCGCCAAGCCGGCCTCCATCATTCTCTAATTCCGGACGGATCATGCGTCGAATTCTCGCCTCCCTGTTTTTCGTGGTTGCCATGCCTGCGTTCAGTGCCGGCACGGAAACTATGCTCAAGTCCGGTGAATTCTCTCCGGCACGAATGGCGCCGGATTTCAACCTGCCCGGCTCGAATGGAAAAACACTGAGGCTCAGCGATCACCGCGGCAAGGTGGTTGCGTTGGGATTCGGTTTCACCTCCTGCCCCGAAGTCTGCCCCACCACGCTCGCCGAGTTGGCGGCTGTACGGAAAAAGCTCGGCGCTGAGGGCAAGGACTTTCAGGTGATTTATGTGACCGTTGACCCCGAGAGGGATACCGCAGAGCGGATGAAGGCTTATGTCACCAGTTTCGATCCATCGTTTCTCGGCGCGACCGGCACGCCGGCGCAGTTGGCTGCGGTACGCAAGGAGTACGGCATCAGCGCCGTCAAAGGCAGGGCCGACAGTGCTGGCAACTACGGCGTCAATCATTCCTCGTTCGTTTACCTGATCGACCGCGCCGGGATGCTGAGGGCACTCAGCCCCTATGGCCGCGCGGTCGACGACGTGGCTCATGATGTCCGTGTCCTGCTTGGCAAATGAGTAAAAAGATTTTAAGCGCCGTGCAGCAGGTATCTAGTCTTCACCTGCGTCTTTGTGCTCAACCATGAGCCGTTCTCGTGCATTACGCCTGGCTGTTATCGTTGCTGCCGTGCTGACATTAGTGACCGCGTGGGCCATGGTGGCACCGGTTCAGGTGGATTCCCGCGAGCAGCTCTTCGAAATCCCTGCCGGCACATGGGAGCGGCGCACAGCCGGCAACAAAGTCGATATACTTCCGTCCGAAATCTATCTGACCCTGAAAGTCAGGGACATCCTGGTGCTGAGAAACCTCGACAAGGTGCCGCAGATTTTCGGGCCGGTGCTGATCATGCCGGGGCAAAGCTTCAAGCTGCCGTTCAATCTGGCATCGGATTACCAGTTCGAATGTACCGCGCATGCCAGCGGCCAGATGACGGTCATCGTCGACCCCGAGCCGGTCGCGGGATGGGGCAGGCTGACGTGGCGTCTGAAGTCAGCAATTCGATTCCTGAAAAATTTCTGGCAGATCTAGGCAGATATAAGTCGATGCAGCAGTAAACCAAAAGAAGGTGTGTGGTGATAAAAGA
>JAQSWC010000082.1 GCA_029266815.1 Paucimonas sp. | reverse complement strand
AGCTTATTCCGTGATCTCCGCCCAGCAATTGGGCGTTTCATGCAGCACGAGCTTGTGCAGATGGAGTCCAGTACCGTATCGGTCCTGATACACCGTTTTGAGAATGCCGAATGCCGTGCGCGCCAGATTCTCTACTGTAGGGATGGTGTCAATGACCACCGTCTTATGGCCAGGCAGGCTGTCCAGGAAATTGCGGACCGCTTCATCCTTGCTGTAGACGATGAAGGCGTGGTCCCATACATCGATCAGATGCTGCTTCGCCAAGGCCTTCACATCTGAGAAATCCATGATCATGCCGTTATCGGAACTGCCTTCGTCCTCGATGACATTGCCGACCAGGGTGATCTCCACTGTATAACGATGCCCGTGCAGGTTGCGGCACTGGCTCTTGTGGTCGGGAATGCGGTGCCCTGCGTCGAATTCGAGTTTGCGTGTAATGGTAAGCATGAAAGGCTTGAGTCAGGGGATCTGGAGCAGTTTATGTGTTTGCAGGCTGAGACGCCAGCGAGGATCGTTCTTGCAGATTTCAATAGCCAGCTTGGTGTTGTGCTCTTGGTTCACGCCGTCCATCGGCTGAACAAAGAAGTGCTCGAAATCGAGAGCAGCATAGCCATCCAGATCCTGACCAGGTTGCGGAACCACGACCTTCAGTTCCCCACCTTGCCGTACCACGAGCTCGGAACCCATTTTCGGGCTGACGCATACCCAGTCCACGCCTTGTGGCACCGGCAGCGTACCGTTCGTTTCGATCGCGATCTCGAAGCTGCTCTCGTGCAAGGCGTCGACCAAAGCTTCATCCAGTTGCAGAAGCGGCTCGCCGCCAGTGAACACCACGTACTTGCGTGACGGCTGTGCCGCGGGCCACAGCTCCGCGATTGCCTGCGCCAGCCCTGCCGCATCATATTTCCCTCCGCGTTCGCCGTCGGTGCCGACGAAATCCGTATCGCAGAACTTGCAGACGGCAGAACTGCGGTCCTCTTCCCGGCCCGACCACAGGTTGCAGCCGGCAAATCGACAGAATACCGACGCACGGCCCGCCTGAGCGCCCTCGCCCTGCAAGGTATAGAAGATTTCCTTGACGCTATAGGCCAAAACTTATTCCCACTCAATCGTCGCCGGCGGCTTTCCGGAGATGTCGTAGACCACGCGGTTCAGGCCGCGAACTTCATTGATGATGCGGTTCGACACGCGGCCCAACAAGTCATGCGGCAAATGCGCCCAGTGCGCCGTCATGAAATCCTGCGTCTGCACTGCGCGCAGCGCCACCACATAGTCGTAGGTGCGGCCGTCGCCCATCACTCCCACTGATTTCACCGGAAGGAAGACTGCGAACGCCTGCGAGGTCGCTTCGTACCAATTGCGCGGAGCGGCATCCGGATCGGTGCCTTCCACCACTACGCCTTCATATCGCGTGTTGCGCAGCTCTTCGATAAAGATCGCATCTGCGCGGCGCAGCAGGTCGGCATATTCCTTCTTCACTTCGCCGAGAATGCGCACACCCAGGCCCGGACCGGGGAAAGGATGGCGGTACACCATGTCGTGCGGTAGGCCGAGCGCAACGCCCAGTTTGCGTACCTCGTCCTTGAACAGTTCGCGCAGCGGCTCCAGCAACTTGAGATTCAGCGTCTCTGGCAAGCCGCCGACGTTGTGATGGCTCTTGATGGTCTGGCCCTTTTTGCCCTTGCCGGCCGATTCGATCACGTCGGGATAAATAGTGCCTTGCGCCAGCCACTTCGCATTCGGTAGCTTGCCCGCCTCGCGCTGGAAAACCTCAACGAACTCGCGGCCGATGATCTTGCGCTTCTGCTCGGGATCGCTGACGCCGGCGAGATGGCCCATGAACTGGTCCGTCGCATCGGCCTGGATGACCTTCACGCCCAGGTTCTTCGCGAACATGTCCATCACCATCTTGCCTTCGTTCAGGCGCAAGAGGCCGTGGTCGACGAATACGCAGGTCAGTTGGTCGCCGATGGCGCGATGGATCAGTGCGGCAGCCACGCTCGAATCGACGCCGCCGGAGAGGCCGAGGATCACCTCATCGGAACCCACCTGTTTGCGGATGGCTTCCACGGCCTCCGTGATGTAGTCGGGCATGTTCCAATCCGACTTGCAGCCGCAGATTTCGTGCACAAAGCGGCCGAGGATTGCTCTTCCCTGCGAGGTATGCGTGACCTCGGGATGGAACTGCACCGCGTAAAAATGACGCTCTTCATCACACATCGCGGCAATCGGGCAGCTTTCGGTGTTTCCCATCAGCTTGAAGCCCGACGGCATTTCCAGCACCTTGTCGCCGTGGCTCATCCATACACGCAGCATCCCATGCCCTTCGTCCGTGACGAAGTCGTTGATGCCATTCAGCAGTTTCGAATGGCCGCGCGCGCGCACTTCGGCATAGCCGAATTCGCGTACCCTGCCGTTTTCCACCTTGCCGCCCAACTGCGCGGCCATGGTCTGCATGCCGTAACAAATACCAAGCACAGGGACACCCGCCTCGAACACTGCTTGCGGCGCGCGCGGTGCATCGCCTTCCAGCGTCGAGTTATGGCTGCCGGAAAGGATGATGCCCGCCGCGCCGTAACCGCGGATGAAATCATCGGATACATCGTACGGATGGACTTCGGAAAATACGCCGGCTTCGCGCACGCGGCGCGCGATCAGTTGAGTGACTTGCGAACCGAAATCAAGGATGAGTATCTTGGAATGCATGAAAGAACCAGTTGAATAACAAAAAATCTATAGTGCGCACGCTAAGGCAGGCTTTACGCAGTTGCGTCCCGCATCCTTTGCCTGGTACAGCGCGAAATCGGCGTAGCTGATCATCGCTTCGGTGGTCGCAGTGGCGAACACCTCGGTGGAGGCCACCCCGGCGCTAATCGAAAAACTCAGCGCGGCATTGCCGACCTGTTCCGAACTTGCGGCGACAGCCGCCCGCATGCGTTCAGCCACTGTCATGGCAGCCTCTTGCGATACGCCCGGCAGTACGACAAGGAATTCTTCCCCGCCGTAGCGGCCGAGAGCCTCGCGCTCGCGTATGCAAGACCGCAAGAGACCGGCAACGCGCACCAGCGCCGCGTCACCAGTGGTATGGCCGTATGTATCGTTGATTTTCTTGAAGTGATCGAGATCGATCACGATCAGCGACAGCGGCTCGCCCGCCTTGTCGCAGCGTATTGCTTCGATGGTGAGAATGCGCAGAATGGCGCCGCGGTTCCAGATATTGAGTAGAGGATCGATCAGAGACTTGCGGCGCAGATGGCGATTCTTACGTCGAAGCTCCTGTTGAGCGGCGCTGACCGAACGCGCCCGCATTTCCGCTTCCACCAGACGCGCCAGATCGACCAGGGACTCTCCCTCTTCCGCAGTAAGCTGACGCGGAAAATAATCGACCAGGCTGATGCTGCCAATTGCGGTGCTATCCCTGCTGCGTATCGGATAGGAGGCATAGAAACGCATATGGGGCTCATCGGCGACCATGCGGTGCCGTTTCATTTTCTTGTGAAGCCGCATATCCGGCACTACGACCAGAGCGGATGGCGTCGGAAGGCTGGCGCAGAACACTTCTTCCACCGTCGTCCAGCCTGCGGACGACTCGTATTCGTTATCCTCGGCGCGATTAAAGCACACCACGCATTCAGCGACTTGGAACAAGCGGCGTCCGATACGGCGTATCCGTGCTAACTGTCGATCACCGTGCTCCTCAGGCTCTTCCAGCGATGCAACCTGCCGTAAGGGCTCTGCCGACCACGTCTGCAATTGGCTGTCGAGAACAGTACTGAACTGCCCCGTGGTCGTTTCCGGCTTCATGGCTGGTCAGTTTTACTCGATACGGTAATTCGGCGCTTCCTTCGTGATCTGCACGTCGTGTACATGCGACTCGCGCATGCCGGCCGACGTGATCTCGACGAATTCTGCCTTTTCGCGCAGTTCATCAATCGTTGCGCAACCGCAGTAGCCCATTGAAGAACGAACACCTCCGACAAGCTGATAAATGATCGCGAGCACACTGCCCTTGTAAGGCACGCGGCCGGCCTTCGATGCCTTCCGGGACGAACTTGTCGGCGTTATTGGCCGCGTCCTGGAAATAGCGGTCTGCCGAGCCTTCCGACATCGCGCCCAGGCTACCCATGCCGCGGTAGGATTTGTAGCTGCGCCCTTGATAAAGAATGACTTCGCCCGGCGCTTCCTCGGTGCCGGCGAACATGCTGCCCATCATCACGCTCGACGCGCCTGCGGCCAGTGCCTTGGAAATATCGCCGGAATAGCGGATGCCGCCGTCGGCGATGCAGGGAATGCCGGTACCTTTCAATGCCTCGGAGACATTGGAAATCGCCGTAATCTGCGGTACGCCTACACCGGCCACAATGCGCGTAGTGCAAATAGAACCTGGGCCGATACCGACCTTCACTCCATCTGCGCCGTGCTCCATCAGGGCTCTGGCAGCTGCAGCAGTCGCGATGTTGCCGCCGATGACCTCCACACCCGAATAGTTCTGCTTGATCCACTTCACGCGATCCAGCACTCCCTTTGAATGGCCGTGCGCCGTATCGACCACGATCACGTCTACACCGGCTTTCACCAGCAGGTCGATGCGCTCGTCGTTGTCGGCACCGACGCCGACCGCGGCGCCCACACGCAGCTTGCCTTGATCGTCCTTAGAGGCATTCGGATGCTCAGTCGCTTTCTGGATGTCTTTCACCGTGATCAGGCCGCGCAGCTCGAAGGCGTCATTCACGACGATCACGCGTTCCAGCCGGTGCTTGTTCATCAAGCGCTTCGCTTCTGACAGATCTGCGCCATCCTTCACGAAGACCAGCTTTTCGCGGGGCGTCATCTTGGCGCGCACTTCCGCGTCAAGTTCCTCCTCGAAGCGCAGATCGCGATTGGTGATGATGCCCACGACCTGCCTGCCTTCCACTACAGGGAAGCCGCTGATGCCGTGCTGCTGCGAGAGCGCAATCACGTCGCGGATACGCATCGTGGGTGGAATCGTGATCGGGTCGCGTACTACACCCGACTCGAATCGTTTGACCTTCGCGATTTCGCGCGCCTGATCCTTCGCTGTCAAATTCTTGTGGACGATACCGATGCCGCCTTCCTGGGCCATGGCAATGGCCAGCCGTGCTTCGGTAACCGTGTCCATTGCCGCGGAAAGCAGCGGAATGTTGAGCGAAATTTTGCGCGTCAGCCGCGTTTTGAGAGAGGTATCTTTGGGAAGAATATCCGAGTGGGCCGGCACGAGGAGCACGTCATCGAACGTGAGTGCTTTCTGGAGTAGACGCATACCAAATCCTATAGGCGCAAAAGCGAATTATACAGAAATCCGTTGTTCGGCCCTTCGCGGGCCCCTCCTCCACCTGTCTGCATGTATCAAAAAATGGTTGAAGCGACAACGTCCAAGGAAAATTGACAGCCCACGGAAAGCATGGCGAAATCAGGTCTGCAACGCAAATCACGCAAAGGAAGCGCTATGAAGCATTTGACCTTAAAACTCTTATTCCCAGCCATGCTGGTTTTCTGCGCCGGCACAGCTCAGGCTCAATACGTGTGGCTGAACGAAAAAGGAGTGAAACAGTTCAGCGATATGCCTCCGCCGGCCGACGTGCCCAAGAACCGGATACTGAAAGAGCCGGGCCTGACGCGGCAGATGCCGACAAATGAAGAAACGAGCACGGGCGAACCTGAATCTGCAGAAAAGCCGGAAGACAAACGCCCGCTGACGACGGCGGAAAAAAATGCGGAATACAAGAAGCGGCGCGCAGAGCAGGCGGAAAAAGAGAAAAAGGCTCAAGATGAAGCCAACCTCAAGAAGCAGAAAGCAGAAAATTGCGAACGGGCTCGTGCCTATGCGAGAAATCTCGAGTCCGGCATTCGCATACGCACAACCGACGCAAACGGCGAACCCTCTTTTATGTCCGACGAAAAGCGGGAGCACGAACTGCGCGAGGCCGGGAAGGTCGCCAGCAAGGAATGCAACTGACCGCTCGTCGCTAGCGGGAGCGCGTGAACATCAGGCGAGCTTTCTCGCCTTTTTCTCGACGCGCTGCCGCCTCGATTCCTTGGGATCTGCGACCAGAAGGCGATAGATCTCTACCCGATCCCGCTGCCTCAAAACCGTATCAAGTGCTTTCACTTTGCCGAAAATTCCCACCTTGTGGACGGACAGATCGATTTCCGGCATGTCGGTCAAAATGCCGCTTTGCTGTATCGCCTGCTCAAGAGTGGTGCCTTGTGCTATCTCCAGATCACGGAGGAGCTGTACGCCCGGCTTGACGTAACAGACCTGGACCCGAATCGTTTCAGGTCCGGCCATAGACCACCTCCGCCCGTTTACAGAAGGAGTCGACGAAGCTGTTGGCAATCTTGTTGAATACCGGTCCGATGATCTGCTCCAGCAGCTTGCTCGAGAACTCGTAGTGAAGATCGAACTCGATCTTGCAGGCATCTTCGCGAAGCGGAATGAATTTCCACGAGCCATCCAAATGCTTGAATGGCCCCTCGATGAGTTTCATCGTCATCAAAGAGGGTCGCACATTGACGTTTTCAGTCGTAAAACTCTGGCGTAAACCATGATAGTTGATGTGCAGGGATGCCCTCAGCTTTTCCTCACCGCGGTCGAGCACGTCCACTCCACCGCACCAGGGAAGAAATTTCGGATAATCTTCAACCCGCTCCACCAGCAGGAACATTTGCTCCGCACTGAAGCCGATCAGAACTGATTTGTGTACAACCGCCATGAATTGATATTCGGCAAGCGCGGCGTAAAGATGGCACCGCGACCTGAGTGACTGTTTGATAAAATCTGCGCTCTATTTTAACCGACCTCCTCAAACACACGGCATGAGCATTGCAGAAAACAAGAAAGCCTTCCACGATTACTTCATCGAGGAACGCTTCGAAGCAGGTATCGTGCTGGAAGGCTGGGAAGTAAAATCTATACGCGCGGGGCGCGTGCAGCTGAAGGAAGCCTATGTGATCGTGCGAAAGGGAGAAATATTCCTGTTCGGCGCCCACATCAGCCCGTTACCCACCGCATCCACTCATATCTCCCCGGACCCGGTACGTACACGCAAGCTGCTGTTGCATGATCACGAGATCAGCAAACTGATCGGCAAGGTCGAGCGCGCAGGCTATACACTGATACCGCTCAACCTGCACTTCACGCGCGGCCGCATCAAATGCGAGGTCGGGCTGGCCAAAGGCAAGAAGCAGCATGACAAGCGCGACACCGAAAAGCAGCGGGACTGGGAGCGGGAGAAGCAGCAGATCATGAAGCAGAACCGGCGATAGTATTTCCGATTACACCAACGTCGTCCCAGCACACCGGTAATAGCTCGTACCAGCGCTTCCATACCTGGCAGACAACTCCTGCCGCCTGCATAGATACGGGCCGGTATTTCAAGGTCAGGACCGCAGGTTCGAGCTACGGTCCCGCGGCCATCTCACCTCTGCAAACGCACTAAATAATTTTCTGCTGTGACTTCACTACCTGCATCGCTCCAGCAATCAAGCCGCTGATATCGCTCAAGTTCGCGGGCACGATAATGGAGTTATTAGTGCGGGCGAGCTGTGCAAATGCGCTGACATACTGCTCGGCCACTTTGAGATTTACTGCATCTGACCCGCCTGGTTCGCGAATCGCCGCCGCTGTTTTACGCAATGCTTCTGCTGAGGCCTCTGCAATCGCGAGGATTGCGGTAGCCTGTCCTTGCGCCTCATTGATGGCTGCCTGCTTGTCGCCTTCCGACCTCGCGATTGCCGCTTCACGCTCGCCGGCGGCAATGTTGATCTGTTCCTGTTTGCGCCCCTCCGAAGCTGCGATCAAGGCGCGCTTTTCACGCTCGGCGGTGATCTGTGCCTGCATCGCGTGCAGAATTTCCTTTGGCGGAGTCAAATCCTTGATTTCATAACGCAGCACTTTCACACCCCAGTTTGCCGCTGATTCATCAATAGCGTTAACGATGGCAGCATTGATATGATCACGTTCCTCAAATGTCTTATCGAGTTCCATGCGGCCAATGACGGAACGTAAGGTCGTCTGGGCCAGCTGCGTGATCGCCTGCAGGTAGTTCGACGAGCCGTAGGAAGCCCGCATCGGGTCGGTGACCTGGAAATACAGGATGCCATCGACCTGAAGCTGAGTGTTGTCCTTGGTGATGCATACCTGCGGCGGCACATCGAGAGGAATCTCTTTCAGTACATGCTTATAGGCGATGCGGTCCACTATCGGCACTACCCACCGCAGACCGGGCCCCAGGGTTGCGTGATACTTACCCAGGCGTTCCACCACCCACGCATGCTGTTGCGGCACGACGTTGATCGTCTTGAACACCAGAACGCCGGCAATGAAGAATAGAACCCAAGCCACAGTACCGAAACTGAAATCCATAAACGCTTCCCCTTCGATCAATGATTGTTTGCGACAACCAGGCGGCTGCCGACGACTTCCCTGATGATAAACATCCCTGCTTCCGGTTCGCTCCCCTGAGCCAGTTCTATATCCCACATCGCACCGCGATACATCGCGCGGGCGCGCGGCGCGCCGCGAGCAGATGACTCCCAAGTATCGATGCTCACGCTCTGACCTATGTCGAGATTGACGTTGGGATCGCGCGAGGCGTCAGCAGCAGGACCTTCAGACTTGCGGATTCGCCTCAAGGCATACGTGGCTCCAAGGCCAACCACGGCGGCAGCAATGAGTTGCATGGAGTGCGTCATACTCATCAACGCGGCGGCGCCACCGGCTGCGAGCCCGCATGCAATCATCAGGAGGTAGAACGTACCGGTAAAAATTTCGAATATGACGAGCACGCCCGCCATGACAAACCATATTACCCAATCAGCCATAACACCTCCCTGTGTTTTTTCGGGAATCCTAACACGCGGGCGATTACGCGATTCAGTTTGTACAAGTAGCGTGAAAAAATAATTTCCACGTTCGTCGAAATAAGAGAACGGCCGTTTTATTTACGGCATTCACCGTCAACTCAAGGCGTCAAAAAAATAAGGCCCCCGTGCGAAACGCAGCGGGGGCGACAGGTAGTGTTCTTGTTATTCTTTATTTTTCTTGTGTCTGAACTTGCTGCCAGTCTATTCGAAAAGAAATCACCGTCAACAAGTTAGACACAATCTGTTGCATGCTCCCAACGTACACTAGTGTTCGTGCATTTATGACGTACCGCCCAGTGCATGCCAAGTCGACATTACCGAATCTGGATTCAGTGAAATAGAGCCGATTCCCTCCTTCATCAGCCATGCTGCGAAATCCGGGTGATCTGACGGACCTTGGCCGCAAATGCCGACATACTTGCCCTTGGCGCGGCAGGCAGCGATGGCTTTCGACAGCATGGCGAGCACCGCAGGGTCGCGCTCGTCGAAGTCGGCTGCGAGCAGAGGCATGCCCGAATCCCTATCCAGCCCGAGCGTCAATTGCGTGAGGTCGTTCGACCCGATGGAGAACCCGTCGAAGTGTTCGAGGAATTGCTCGGCGAGGATCGCGTTCGACGGCACTTCGCACATCATGTTGACTTTCAGGCCGTTTTCACCGCGCCTGAGTCCATTCTTTGCCAGCAGGCCGACCACTTTTTCCGCTTGCCCTAAGGTGCGCACGAACGGCACCATGATTTCAACATTGGTAAGCCCCATTTCATCGCGCACCCGCTTCATTGCCACGCATTCCATCTCGAAGGCCTCGGCGAAATCTTCGGCAACGTAACGGGCCGCACCTCTGAATCCGAGCATCGGATTCTCCTCGTCGGGTTCATAGCGCGAGCCGCCGATCAGCTTCTTGTATTCGTTCGACTTGAAATCCGAAAGGCGGACAATCACCGCCTTGGGCCAGAAAGCCGCGGCAATAGTGGCGATGCCTTCAGCCAGCTTGTCGACATAGAACGCCTTCGGCGAAGCATGCCCGCGTGCGACTGATTCCACGGCCTTCTTCAAGTCCGGGTCGATGTTCGGATATTCGATCACCGCCTTGGGATGCACGCCGATATTGTTATTAATGATGAACTCGAGCCGCGCCAGGCCCACACCTGCATTTGGTATCGCCTGAAAATCGAATGCCAATTGCGGGTTGCCGACGTTCATCATGATTTTTAGCGGCAGCTCCGGCAGGGTTGATGACACAGTTTCAATGACCTCGGTTTCCAGCAGCCCATCATAGACGCGACCTTCGTCGCCTTCGGCGCACGACACCGTCACCAGATTCCCATCCTTGAGCAACTCGGTCGCGTTGCCGCAACCCACCACGGCCGGCACGCCCAGCTCGCGCGCGATAATGGCCGCGTGGCAGGTTCGGCCGCCGCGATTGGTGACGATGGCGGAGGCTCGCTTCATCACCGGCTCCCAATTAGGATCGGTCATATCCGCCACCAGCACATCGCCCGGCTGAACCCGTTCCATCTGTGAAGGATCTTGAATCACGCGTACCGGCCCTGCTCCGATCTTCTGCCCGATGGCACGCCCCGAAACAAGAACGGTGCCGCTGCTCTTGAGCGAGTAACGTTGCTGCACATCGGACGCCTTCTGCTGTGATTTTACGGTTTCAGGGCGAGCCTGCAGGATATAGAGTTTGCCGTCGCGGCCATCCTTACCCCATTCGATATCCATCGGACGGCCGTAATGCTTTTCGATGATCACTGCATAACGCGCAAGCTCGATCACTTCTTCGTCACTCAACGAATAGCGATTGCGCTGCGCAGTATGTACGTCCACCGTTTTGACCGAAAGGCCGGCTTTCGCCTCGCCGGTGAATTCCATCTTGATGAGCTTGGAGCCTATGTTCCGGCGAATGATCGGGCGCTTTCCCTGCTCCAGCATGGGCTTGTGCACATAGAACTCGTCGGGATTGACGGCACCCTGCACCACTGTTTCGCCCAGACCGTAACTCGAAGTAATGAACACCACGTCCTTGAAACCGGATTCGGTGTCGATGGTGAACATCACGCCGGCAGATCCCAGATCAGAACGTACCATGCGCTGCACGCCCGCGGACAATGCTACATCCGCGTGACGGAATCCTTTGTGAACCCGATAGGAAATTGCACGGTCGTTGTACAGCGATGCGAAAACGTGCTTGATGGCTTCCAGCACATTGTCCACACCGACCACGTTCAGAAAGGTTTCCTGCTGCCCGGCGAAGGAAGCATCCGGCAGATCCTCTGCAGTGGCGGAGGAACGAACGGCAAAGGAAACCTCGGCGGCAGAATTTTCTGCCAGTATGCGGTAGGCTGAAATGATCTCCTCTTGCAGACGTTCGGGAATAGGAGCTTCAATTACCCACTGCCTGATTTCTGCGCCAGCGCGTGCCAGCATTCCGACATCATCTATGTTGAGATTGTCCAGCCGGTCGTTGATGCGCTCGGCCAGCGTCGATCCGTTTTCCGTGCGATGTAAGAGGAAATCACGAAAGGCCTGGGCAGTGGTGGCAAACCCGCCTGGTACACGCACACCGGCCAGGGCAAGCTGGCTGATCATTTCGCCGAGCGAGGCGTTCTTGCCGCC
>JAQSWC010000081.1 GCA_029266815.1 Paucimonas sp. | reverse complement strand
CGCCGAAACCGGCGAGCCGCACGATCACTTCCTTGTAGCCGCCGAGTTCGGATTCCGATGCGGAAATCAGCTCGACCTGCCAGCGGTTGCGTTCCGCGTAGCGCGTGTACATACGCAGCAGGTCGCCCGCAAACAGCGCTGCTTCATCGCCGCCGGTGCCGGCGCGGATTTCAAGGAAGATGTTGCGCTCGTCGTTGGGGTCTTTCGGCAACAGCATTTTCTGCAGATCGGTTTCCAGCGCTTCCATGCGGGCCTTGGCGGACGACACTTCTTCCTGAGCGAAATCTTTCATCTCGGGGTCGGCCAGCATGTCTTCTGCCGCCGCGATGTCGGCTTCTGCCTGGCGGTAATCCTTGTACAGCGCAACCAGCGGATCCAGTTCGGCATGTTCGCGGTTCAGCTTGCGATAGTTGTCCATGTCGGCAGTGACGTTTTCCTGTTGCAGCAGGCTGCCGACTTCTTCAAGGCGCTGGGTAAGGTGGTCGAGCTTGGCAAGTAGAGTGGGTTTCATCAGTATCGATAATGCGTTGGCACACATACGGGCGCATCATTTTTTTGAGACGCCAAATCACGAATGTCCGCAGCAAGGCGGACGAGGACGCGGCGCTAACGCCGGGTACGGAAGAGTTGGGGCAGCAGGGTGGCAAGGCGGGCGCGTTCGTCGCCTTGCGCATGGTTCAATGCCTGTTGGGGGCCATGGAGGAATTTAGCGGTGATTCCTTTGGACAGCGCATCGAGTACGTCGTCGATGCTCTCACCCTTGGCCAGCAGTTTCTTTGCCCGCTCGAGTTCGGCCATGCGCATCGCCTCGCCGGCTTCATGCAGATCCTGGATCAGCGGTACCACGCTGCGGGTATCCACCCAGTGCATGAAGGCGCGAACACGGGTTTCGATGATGGCTTCGGCCTGGGCTACGGCTGCCTGCCGGTTTTCGGTTCCGGTCTGCACCACTGCGGCGAGATCATCGACGGTGTACAGGAACACGTCATTCAGGCGAGCAACCTCGGCCTCGATATCACGCGGAACGGCGAGGTCGAGCATGAAAATGGGTTTGTGCTTGCGCGCCTTGATGGCGCGCTCGACCATGCCGAGACCGATGATGGGAAGCGACGATGCAGTCGAGGACACGACGACATCGTATTTCGCCAGTTGGGTCGGCAGGTCGGCTAGGCGGATGGCATTGCCGCTGAAGCGGTGGGCCAGCATTTCACCGCGTTCGAGCGTGCTGTGCGCCGATCTCGGTAGTGCTGCGCACTTCCTTGGCGACGGCAAAAGTCCGCTGGAACATTTGGTGCAGATAGGTGCCCAGCCCGCCGGCTGCGTCCGCCTGGCGCACCGCATCCTTCATCTGCCCCAAGATCTGGGGTTCGCCCAGTACCATGGAATCCAGGCCGGATGCGACGCGAAACGCATGGCGTACCGCATGATCCTGCGGCAAGGTGTACAGGTAAGGCCGCAGATCGCCGTAGGAAACGTTGTGATAGTCGGCCAGGAAACGCGCACTGACATCGATGGCGGCCTCGACACCGCCAGGAATGGCGCCTGCGGCATAAAGCTCGGTGCGGTTGCAGGTGGACAGTATGGCGGCTTCCTTGCCCGTATCGGCGCCCGCCTGCCCGAACCACGTGCGTGCGGCGGCAACTGCATGGCCAATGCGCTCGGTCGGGAATGCGACGCGCTCACGCAGCGTGAGCGGCGCGGTCGTGTGATTCAATCCGACAGCAATGAGTTGCATTTGAGGCATGGATATTGGGAGATGCTGGCCCGTATTATAGCTTTTCGCCTCTGGCTATCCGGAGACGAATCGCTTGCGGCAGGGTAACTCTTATCCCGAAAAATTGCCCGAATTTTCGGAGTTCTCGGTGGCTTCATCGTCGGCTGCGCTGGCCGGCAGGGTAATGATGAAGGTTGTGCCCTTGCCTTCGGCGCTGATGAAATGGATGTGACCCCGGTGTTTTTCAACTACGGTTTTCACGAAAACCAGGCCGAGGCCGACACCTTCATGGCGAGGCTGGTCCGCATGCGATACCCGTTCGAAGCGTTGGAACAGCTTTGTCTGGTCTGCTTCCGCAATGCCATAGCCTTGGTCGCTCACGCGGCATACGATCTGCGTTCCATGTTCGGTTTCCTCGCGCTCCAGGTGGCATACGACGCTGGTGTTTTCGGGGCTGTAATTAATTGCATTCGAGATCAGGTTGACCAACGCGCGGGTAATGAGTGCGCGGTCTACCCTCACCATGAATTCTCCGTCGCCGATGTCGCTCTGAAGAGCAATCCGCTTGTTTTTCGACAGGCTCCACATCTCGTCGATGGCATCGAGCACCACGTCGTGGAAATCGACTTCCTCAACGCGGTATTCATGTGACTCGGCACGGGCAAGTTGCACGAAGTTGTCGGCTAGGCCCAGCGTTCTTCTCGCCGCCTTCTCGATGCGGGAAAACAGTTCGCGTTCCGGCAGCGGTGCGTCGGAAGTGTGCTGCAGCTCGAGTAGAGCGAGGATCGATGCCTGCGGTGCGCGCATGTCGTGCGAAAGGAATCGCAGAGTTTCGTCGCGGCTGCGCTCCGCGGCGCGTATCGTCGAGATATCGATCACGCTGATGATCCAGCCGGCATGCTGGTTGGCCGCAGAGCGGACCGGCGCGCTCTTGACCAACAGGTCACGGCCCTGATCGTCGCTGGCGCCCACGCCTGCCACCAGCGCCTGTGCCTTGGCGGCATCGAGCAGATCGGTCCAGACGAAATCGTTAACCGGTTCTGCAGCCAGGGGCGACGGCGATTTCAGCCGGGCGAGAAGGTGCGGCATCTGCCGGTTGGTCAGCGACTCGTTTCCCGCGTTGAAGTACAACTGGGCTGCATGGTTGGTCAGCAGCACCCGCCCGCTGTCATCGGTGACCAGGGTGGCGTCTGGAAGGTTGTCCAGGCTGTCGGATACGAAACGGCGCAGGTCGCGCACGCGACGGGCGGCCCGTTTCATATCCCGGATGCGGTGCTCAAGGATGTCTTCTATGCGGTCTTGCGCTCGTTTAGGGAGCACTTCCGGCAAGAGGTGCGGTTCGTTTTCCAGGCGGGAGAATTCCTGCCCCAGGTAAGAGATCGCCGCTTCCAGCCTGCGCCAACTCCAGAGAGGATAGGAAATGATCAGCGCTATCAGGGCGGCGGAAGGCGGCAGCCACAGGCCGTGCTTCATGACTTCGTAACTGGCCGCGAGTGTGATGATGAACAGGAGGCCGCTGACGATGACGGCATTGCGCGGCCGGAACAGCAGGTAGCAGAACAGGGCGATCAACAGTGGCACGACGCAGAAGAGGATGTTCTGCCATGGCGCCGCGGCCGACATGAATTTGTCCTCCAGCAGGCCGGCGAGTATGTTGGCGTGTATTTCAACGCCGGGCATGCTGCCGCTCCCGCCGGAAACGGGAGTGGGGTAAGAATCTGTCATGCCGGGAGCGGTTGCGCCTACCAGGACATGCTTTCCCGCAAAAAAATCGGCGGGCACTTCGCCGCGTAATGCAGCCACGTAGGGAACGGAGCGGAAGTGGCCGGCATTGCCGGCAAAGGCGATATACAGGCGCTCCCGGCCAGTCGATGGCGTTGCTGCGTCTCCCGCGGCGCCGGCCTCGAACACGGCCAGCGCAAACTGCGGCCAAACTTGCCCGCTACCGGAACGGCGCAGCGTGACATGACGCACCACGCCGTCACTGTCGTGGTTGAGGCTGATGTGGCCGAGCCTGCCCGCTGCCGCAGCAAGAGGCGCGATCGGCACGTCTGCCTGCGGCTCGGTCAAGGTGCCGCCGATGACGACCGGCAGCACTGCCCGTCCACTGGACTTCAGTGCCCCAGCCAGGGCAGTATCTCCGGCGCCCGCAGGGTCAGGTTCGGAAAGGATGATGTCCAGGCCTATTGCACGCGCGCCTGCTTTCGAGAGCTGCCTGACCAGGTCAGCATGCTTCTCCCGCGCCCAGGGCCAGCGGCCCAGTTCGGCCAAGCTGTAATCGTCGATGCCGACGATGACGATGTCGTCGCGTGCGGGGCGCGACAACTGGGTGGAGAAATGGTCGTAGAGCGTTTGATCGAGCCGGCCGAGTCCATTTTGCGACGCCAGGGCAGCGGTCAGGGCGATCAGGAACGCGCCCATGATGCACCATTCGCGGAACGCGACCTGGCGTATCAATGGATCCAGCCAGCGTAATCTGCGTGGCAGCTGTGTCGCACCGGCGTTGCGGTCAGTGGTTTGCAACGCGGCGCGCTTCCTTTGTCGTGGCAGGATCGCCTTCGTTGATCACCCACTGGTCGGTCACCGTGAACGGCTGCACCTGCGAGAATCGGCTCGTCGCCCCGTTGGGCGCCACTACCTGCACGCGCGCATAGTAGGTGCCGAACTCGGGGCGAGGCACCTGTGCCTGAGCTTCTGCCGTCAACTGCTTATGTATCAGCCAACTGAAGGAAGGATCGCGGGCAACCTGGAAGTTGAATTTCATCCCAGTTGCCTGTGGCCAGCGGAACGTAATGGCTTTGCCGGCAGTGCCGTCCGCCCTTGGCGCACCCACAGCTGCAGGAGAATGCGTGGAGTTCTTGCTGATCGTGATCTGCTGCATGCCGACCAGCCCTTCCAGCCCGTTCCTGTCTATCGCCGAGGCAAAGGCAAAATAACTGCCGTCTTCAAGATCCTTGATATTCAGCGTCGGACCGCGGGTGCGGGCTTCAGAGATAAGGTTCTGCCCTTCCGCATCGGTTGCGATCTGCACATGATAGGCGCTCGCGGTGTTCATCGGCGCCAGCGTGATGTGCGGAGTGATCATGCGATCGAAACCCTCGTTGGGAGGAACGAAGCGCGGGGCTGGCAGCAACACGATTGGCTGAGCTATTTCCTTTGCAGTGGCGATGCTGCCGTAACCTGCGCGTACCCCCGTGGGATCTCTTCTCAGCGGACGTTCGATGCCGACCTCGCCTTCGAGCACTTCCGTTGCGCTATTCGTTCCATTCGCGCGCACCCGGAAATGCGTGCCGCGCACGCCGGCTACCGAAACAGGTGTGCGCACTTCGAAGCGGCCGTTCTTGCCCAGCGGTCTGACGCGCGATTCGGCCTGCCCGCGCAAGACATTAAGCTCGGTGCGGGCGCTGAAGTCGGTGCGGCTCTGGCGCAGCCGCGACAGCACGACACTGCTGTTCGACGGCACGGTGACGCGGGAGTTGTCGTGCATGGCGAGCGTGATGAAGCCGTTATTGCCGGTATCGATCTGCGTGCCCTCGTGAAGGACTTCGCCGCGCTTGAGGGCGGCTTGCTTGCCTTGCGGGCCGTTGAGGGAAACCGGGCCGGAAAAGGCGACGATGCGGGCTTCCGCCGGCTCATCGGGCAGCAATTCGGTCGGAATCACGATCGCCGTGCCGACCGGAATGCTGATGTCCTTGGTGATCTGGTTGCGCTTGCCGATGGCAGCCCAGTTCGCACTGCTGTCGGTGAAGCGTGAAGCGATCGACATCAGCGTGTCGCCGCGTTGAGCGTAATAAGTGATGCCGGCATCCGTGACAACTTGCGTGCCGGGCGCGGGTGTGCCTGCTGCCCATGCGCCCGCGTGCACTCCTTGCAGAGCCAGCGTCAGCAAAAGACAAATGACCAAGCGCATACTGCCTCCCTCGCGCAGACCCCGAGGCGCTTATTTATGAAGAAACCTGTTCCAGGCGGTAGCCGTAGCTGTAGACCGGGGCCAGTCTGTAGCCATTCTCGGGACGCAACTGCAGCTTGCTGCGCACGCGCGATACATGCGTATCCATCGTGCGCGAAGGCAGTTCTATGTCTCGCGACCATACCGCTTCCAGTATATAGGCGCGTGACAGGGGGCGGCCAAGATTGCGGAAAAATAGCAACGCTAAGTCGAATTCTTTCTGGGTGACGTCGATTGCCACGCCGTCGCGCGTCAGGCGGCCGGTCCGCGTTTCGAACACGAACTGGCCGTACTGGATCTGCTCGGCCGCGGCCTGCTCGGGATAGGCGCGGCGTAGCAAGGCATGTACGCGTGCCAGCAGTTCGCCGCGACGCAGCGGTTTGATCATGTAATCGTCGGCGCCTGCAGCCAGTCCGGCAATGATGTCGTCTTCGCTGGAGCGACTAGTCATGAACAGCACCGGCATGTTCGAAGTCAGCTTTTCCCTCGCCCATTTCAAGACCTCTGGCCCGCTCAGGTCGGGCACCTGCCAGTCGATGACCAGCATGTCGAAACTTTCGCGGCGCAACTGATTCAACAGGTCCCTTCCGCTAACGAAGGCGTGGCAAGTGTGTCCCGCAGCGGACAATACTTGGCAAACCAGATCGGTTTGGCTGCGGTCGTCATCCAGTACGGCGATTCTCATGATAGTCAGCGCTTAAAGCGTGAAGTGGGGTACAACTTCAATTTAACAAACTAAGCCGAATAGTACATTGCAAAATATTGCCTAGTGACAATATTTAACTTTTGTTGTTACAAACAGACACATCTGATTATGGGAGCGCATCGCAGATTTAACAATGAACGGTCGTACTTTCGGTCTAATTTCCCTATTTACCGACAATGGCTTGCAGCTTAGTTACTCTCCGTTATCCATTTTTCATGAAACTGATGTTTTAACAAAGCCATTGCCGCGCTTGCAAGGAGACGATTGTCGTGGCCAAGATTTCCAGCGAAAGAGAAAGCTTCAGTCAGCGTTTGCGGGATGCCCTGCAGGCAGCGGATCATTCGTCTGAAAGCCCCACTGAACTTGCTCGTGACTTCAACGCCCGTTTTTCCGGTAAGGCGATTACGGTCCATGCCGCACGCAAGTGGCTGGTTGGTGAGGCTATCCCCACTCAGGACAAAATGCGTGCCTTGGCTGACTGGCTTGGCGTACCGGTAGAGTGGCTGCGTTTCGGCGGTGAAGAAAGGCAATCCGATAACAAGGGCTTGACCAACGGTATGCACGCGGACGACCTGAAATTGATTTCGGATCTTCAATTGCTGACTTCTGCCGACCGGCAGATCGTGCGCGAATTCATCCGCATATTAGTACGTACCCAGCGCGAGCGAATTTCTTCCGGAGATTCTCAAGCAGCCTGATTGCCGCCGCACGCTTTCGCTTCCGGTTCGATCAATTTTCCTTTCCCTTTGCAGAACTCCACAAGAACCGTGCTATCTCACCAACATGCAAGAGACAGGAGCATGCCATGGCAAAAGAAACCAGACATTTGTTGGATGAAGAGGATATCGGGAGCGGCGAGCACAATGCCGGGCAGGACGATGTGGAAAAAGACGTAGCTTCGGTGCGCTCAGCGCAAGTAGGGGATGCTCAGGACGGCAGCCAATTGAAGACGGTCATCGAAGAACAGGCATATGCCGAACAGCCGCATCCTGAACAGGAACGTGCAAGCGCTGAAAAACAACCGCAAGAAAAGATCATTCAGAGCGGCACGCATCTGGCCCGCATTACTTCCGTGTTGCTGACGGACGGCTTGTATGAAGGGCAGGTTTACGTACGCCTGACGCGGGAGCCCGACATCGCCGAAACCTATATCCCGGTGGGTACCTTCGGTTCGGAAGAGCAGGCTCTCGCGGCTGCAGAAGAGCGAGCCAGGAGAGCCATCGAGCAGAACGAGTTCTAAAGTTTAAAAGTCGGTACGACGTGGAACGGCGAGACTGCCACTAGGCGGCTTCACCCATCAGCAAACCTTCAATAGTATGTGCCTGAATGATGGGCTGAAGCTGCTGTACCACGCGACAGGTCAGATGCTTGCGCACATCTACAGGCAGGCCTTCATAATATTCCGTCGTCACCTGCAGATCATGTTTCTCCGAGTTGCGTGCGTCAGGCGCATCCACACCTAGCACTAGCACTGGCCGGGATGTGTCCGACAGGTTGGCCGTGCCGCGGTGGATCGTCAATGCCGAACGTGCAGAAATGTCGCCGATCTTCGGCATTTTTCGCTGCTTGCGGGTTTCATAGCGCGAATAGAGTTCCCGAGCCGGGAACATCGGATCGCCGCTGGCGGCAATATCGTCCCATTGTGTGCCGAGTGCAATCTCGAACGGCCCCATGTCTTCTTCAACGTCCACCGTCGTGAGATTGAATGCCAGCGAGTTTAACCGCCGGCCGTTCAGGGTCGCTTCCGGAGCGGGAAAATCCCGGTGCCAAGGCTGGTTCATGGCGCCAGGTCCGGGAACATCGAAGCCGATTTCAACTATCTTGTAGTCTTGTCCCAGCACAGCTTCGCACACGGCCGTAATCCACGGGTGCGTGGCCAAATCCACGAAGCCGCGTATGCGTTCCGGATGAACCTCGACGTAATACCGGCTCGGGCCGCGTTCCAGCGCCCCGCCGGGTTGCCGTTTCGCTTCCTCGAACAGACTGTCTATGTCCTCGCGAAGCCGAGCAATCCATTCGGCGGAAAAAGCGCCCGTGAGCCCGATGATGCCGTCGCCATAGAGACCGCCCATGATGGACGCGACGTCGTAGGAGGAAACTGCTGGATTCATATAACTATCCTGTCAAGCGGAGGGATCGCTTCCGCGTATGCACCGAAAGCCGACTTGCTCGGCCGCCGATGCAGCAGACAGATGATACCATCGCGTACGATAGTGGCGACAATCCCATCGACGCGACGGAAGTGAGGCTCATCACCCTCCCCAGCTTGCCGCGCTCGGTGTATTGCTGGATCAGCGACAGCATAGGCACGTTATTGCACGCAATGCAAAACCCGATCATGAACTGCAGGATCACGGCTGGCCACAGTAGGTAAACGTTGCCTAACAGCCCCAGCAACACGCCTTCCACCACGATCAGGACGCTGATCAGCAGCAGGCGCTTGCGCTGAGGTGGAAAGGCAAACAGGGTCAGGAAGCCGAGCACCATGCCGATGCCGAAGGCGCTTTGCATATATGACAATCCAATAGCACCGTGGGTCAGATGCTCGCTCGCAATAATAGGCACGCCGAGACCGATCGGCCCCATGAAAAGCAGGTTGGCGACAATGTAAATAGTCATCAACGTGCGCAGGACCGGGCTGGCCACGACGTAGGCAACGCCTTCCTTCAGGTCTGCGACCAAGTGCCTCTTCCCGGAAACATGCGGCACGTGCCGATCATCGATGCGAGCAATCAGCAGCGCACCGATTGCCATGGCCGTGGCGGTCATAGCTAATATCCAATGCAGCGGAAGCAGATACAACAGCAACCCGCCTATGACCGGGCCGAACACGAGCCCGACCTGGTTCGTGGCCTGCATGAGCGAGTTTGCCTGGGTGAGGTGTTTTTCTTCGACGATGGAAGGCAGCAGAGCATCGCGGGCAGGCCAGAAAAAAGCGTCGAGTATGCCGAACAGCGCCGCGAACGCAATGAGGGCCCAGATCGTCATCCATCCTATCCAGAAAAGCACGGCTCCGAGAGCCAATACCAGCATGCGAAGCCAGAAGGTCAGTTTCAATATGCGGATTTTTGAATGGCGATCGGCAAGGACGCCGCCTATGGCCATCAGTGCGATTCGTGGCACCGTGCCTGCGATCATGACCCAACCCAACTGCGCCTTCATCTGAAGCGTATCGACCACGAACCAGGTCTCGGCCAGCAGTGTTACAGCCAGGGCAATATGCTCAATGATGGTAGTGATCCAGGCGAACGTGAAATCGCGGTTTCGGAAAAGTGCGAAGGCCTGATGCATG
>JAQSWC010000080.1 GCA_029266815.1 Paucimonas sp. | reverse complement strand
CTACTGGCACAACTTCACCAACCCGGCCGGCCCGACTTATCCGATCGCGCAAGTGTCAGACAATTACGACATCATCGTGCTGTCCTTCGCTGATCACATGGGCTCAGGCACCGTTGCCTTCAACCCTGATCCGGCTTCCGGCGGCAAAGCGCAGATCATTGCCGACATCAAGGCCAAGCAAGCCAAGGGCAAGAAGGTCATCATCTCCATCGGTGGCGAAGCTGGCAACGTGGACCTGAGCACTTCAGCCAACACGACCAACTTCATCAACAGCATGGCCGGCATCATTCGTGAGTATTCGCTCAACGGCGTCGACATCGACCTCGAGCACGGCATGAATGCGGCCAACGTCACGACGGCAATCCGTTCGCTGCGCAACACCTTCGGCGCCGGATTCATCATCACGATGGCACCGCAGACAATCGACGTACAGCCGAACAGCAATAGCTCGTACATGCAGGTGATCCGCGCAGCCAAGGACATCATCACCACCGTTCACACCCAGCACTACAATTCCGGTTCCATGCTGGGCCGTGACGGCAAGGTCTATTCACAAGGCAATATCGACTTCCTGACAGCGCTGGCCGATACCCTGATGACCGAGCTGCGTCCTGACCAGGTTGCCATCGGCGTGCCGGCGAGTTCCGGTGCGGCAGGCAGCGGCTATGTATCGCCGACCATCGTCAACAATGCACTGGACTGCATGACTCGCGGCACCAACTGCGGCAGCTACAGGCCTGTAGCGCTGTATCCGACGTTCCGCGGCATCATGACCTGGTCCACCAACTGGGATCGCCACGTCAACCTGCAGTTCAGCAACACTGTGAAGCCCAAGCTGAACACCTTGCCGTAATCAAGACCTTACCGCTTCCACGCAAGTGGAAGCAAACGTAGGCATCAGAAAAAGGACGGGATCTCCCGTCCTTTTTCATTTGGTCCACCGGTTTAGGTGGAACTGCATAGCGTACCTTCGGTTCTATACCTGATCCGTAGCGACACATGTTCCTCATGCCTCGCCATCTGCCGCAGTTCGCAGCCGAAAGGATTGCCATGAACCAAGAACGTCCCACACTGACTACCCGCCAGGGTCATCCGGTCAGCGACAACCAGTCGTTGCGCAGCGTCGGCGAACGCGGCCCTGCAACACTGGAGAATTACCATTTCATCGAGAAGATCACCCACTTCGATCGCGAGCGGATTCCCGAGCGGGTGGTGCATGCGCGCGGCACCGGCGCCCACGGCTGGTTCGAAGCCTATGGAAAAATCGGCGACGAACCGGCAGCGAAATACACGCGGGCGAGAGTGCTTAATGAAACCGGGGTGCGCACTCCGGTATTCGTCCGCTTTTCTACTGTCATTGGCGGCAAGGAGTCACCCGAGACGGCTCGCGATCCGCGCGGGTTTGCGGTGAAGCTGAAGACTGTCGAGGGCAACTGGGATCTGGTTGGCAACAACCTGAAGATCTTCTTCATACGCGACGCGATCAAGTTCCCGGACATGATTCATGCCTTCAAGCCCGACCCGGCCACCAACCGGCAGGAGCCATGGCGCTTCTATGATTTCGTTTCGCAAACGCCGGAAGCACTGAACATGGTGACATGGGTAAAAAGCCCGTGGGGCATACCGGCCAATTACCGTGAAATGGAAGGTTCAGGCGTCAACACCTATAAGCTGGTGAACGACCAGGGCATTGCGCATCTCGTGAAATTCCATTGGGTCCCGAAGCAGGGCGTACGTAATCTGACCAGCGCACAGGCTGCCGAGATCCAGGCGCAGGATGTCGGCCACGCCACCAGAGATCTGTACGACGCGATCGAACGCGGCGATTTTCCGGAGTGGGAATTCTGCGTGCAGCTCATGAGCGACGACGACCATCCCGAACTCGACTTCGATCCGCTCGACGACACCAAACGCTGGCCCGAAGACAAATTCCCGCTACTGCCTGTAGGACGCATGGTGCTCGACCGGAATCCGGACAATGTGTTTGCTGAAACGGAGCAGGCTGCCTTCGGTACAGGCGTGCTGGTGGACGGCATCGACTTCTCGGACGACAAGATGCTGCAGGGGCGCACGCTGTCGTATTCGGATACGCAACGTTATCGCGTTGGCCCCAACTACCTGCAACTGCCGATCAATGCGCCGCAGGAAAAGGCACGGCCGAAGACCAACCAGCGCGACGGGCAAATGGATTTTCATATAGATGGCGGCGGAGAAGACAGGCACATCAATTACGAGCCCAGCATGCTGGGAGGATTGCGCGAGGCGCCGAAGCCGCCCAAGGAATATCACCAATGGGTGGAAGGCCATCTCGGCCGTTACCAGACTACCCGCACAACCGATGACTACCAGCAGGCCGGCGAGCGCTACCGCACGTTTGAGGACTGGGAGCGCGACGAGCTGGTTACCAATATCGGCGGCGACCTGAAGCAATGTCCCGAACCGATACAGTTGCGCATGGTATGGCATCTGTGGCATTGCGATGAAGACTACGGCCGCCGAGTTGCCAAGGTAGCCGGCATTGATCTTGAGCGGGCCATCAGCCTGACTCCGCTGCCGGGCAAGCCCAAGCCCAATCAGGCCAGATCCGCCTCCACCTACACCAGCGGGCGCAAGGAAGAAACCTCACCCTACCGCGATGCGCGCGAAACATCCGGCGCCAAATGAGAGGAGTACAACATGCATCCATCTTCGCATTCACAGCAGAAGCCTCGGCATCTTGACGCGGAAACACTGGAATTCGCGCAGGAGATATTCCAGCTTGTACGAAGCGGGAACGCCGAGGCGCTGCAACCCATGCTCCATATCGGTTTGCCGCCTAACCTCTGCAACCAGCGAGGCGACAGCCTGCTGATGCTGGCCAGTTATCATGGCCATTACGATACGGCGCGCGTGCTTCTAGAATACGGTGCCGATCCGGAAATCCGCAATGACTTGGGCCAGACGCCGATCGCCGGCGCCGCCTACAAAGGCGACATCGACATCGTGCGCCTGCTGCTGGAACACGGGGCCGACGTGGAGGGCGCTTCGCCCGATGGCAAGACAGCGCTGATGCTGGCGGCGATGTTTAACCGAGTCGAGATAGTTGAATTGCTGCTTGCACATGGCGCAAACCCGCATGTGCGTGATGCGAATGGCATCGATCCGCTGGATGCGGCGCGCACGATGGGCGCACATGATACAGCGGCGCAGTTGCAATTGATTCTCCACTAATCTTTATCCAGCATACGTCTCCCTCGGTAGTGTGGCGAGACAATGCTGTACAGCCATCCCCTGCATGAGTTAGCAGGTTACGCAAGGCCTTGTTTTTCCCAAATGCCTTGCGAGGCGCGTCAAAAAAAGCGGGACTACCCTCTCGCACTCGCACGACGTTGCCCATCTATAGGTTCATGCCTTACGCGGCCTATTGCCGAGGTGTTGCGCCGGCCCTGTAAAATTCCGCCATTACGACAAGCTGTCAGCCCGTAGCCTGGGCCAGACAGCGAGAGTGCAGCTACGGCGCGGCAGACGCTTCCTCAATTTTTTCACAATACATGCATGTCTATTTCTCTTCATATTAAAAATCTACCTTTGCGCCCCCTTGTTCCGGCGTTACAGCCTCGGTCTTGCTTGCGAGTGTTGATTTCTTCACTTCTACTTATCCTGACCCTACAGGGTATTGCACAGCCTGCTGCCGCACAGGACCTGCCCAACACTAAGGACAGGCTGCAGAAATTCTTCAAGACGCCGCAGTTCGGCCGTGTAAAGCTCTCCCCCGACCAACGCCATCTGGCGGTGACCACCGCGGTCGAAGGCCGCATGCATCTGGCCGTGGTGAATCTGGAAACCAGGAAAGTTACGCCGGTGGCAGGCTACAACGATGCCGATATATGGGAAGTCAATTGGATCAACAACAATCGGCTGGTATTCGACCTGATCGACCGTGACCCGGAATACAGCAACTCCAGCGGAAACGGACTATTCGCGGTCAACCTGGACGGCAGCAAATTGACGGAAATGGTTAGCACTGTGCGAAAGCAACTGAACATCATGGAAATGGAAGCTGGTTGGCGCGGCCATCTCCGGTATCTCGAGTTTGTTGCACCGGCCGATGGCGTTTCCGACGACATCATCGTCGTCGAGTCCATTCATGGCGCGGGTGCACGAACAAGCTTGATTCGCATGAGCACAGTCAATGCACGCAAAAAGCAGGAATTTGCCTACAACGGATTGCCAGGGATGCCGGAGGGTTTTGTACTGGACGCGTCGCGGCAGCTGCGGGTGGCGCTTACCAGAGGTTCGAAGGTGAATCTCCGAAACGTATGGTATCGAGACACCCCGGCCTCGCCGTGGAAAAAGTTAGCCGAAGTAGACGCCATTGAACCTAAGTTTCAAGTCATCGGCTTTGGAGATGATAGCGCGATGTACGTGAGTGCAATCCACGATGGCGATAAGCAAGGCATCTTCAAATACGATTTCGCAGCCAACAAGCCGGGCGAGCTAATCGCTGCGGATACGGCAGTCGATGTAGACGACATCATATTCGAGCGACGAACAAATCGCGTACTCGGCGTGCGCATCATGTCTGAACCGCCACGCACGGTATGGTTCGATGCTGAATACGAAGCCATTCAGCAAACCATCGATTCGGTTTATCCGGACAGAATCAATCTGATATCAGGCGACCCAAAATCGCTCATCGCTGTTCATTCCTATTCAGCACATCTGCCCGGAGAATTCGCACTGTACGATCCGGCGAAGAAGCGGCTCGAGCATCTTTTCAAGGCAATGCCCTGGATCAACCCTGAGCAAATGACAGACCAGTTGATTTTCGAATACAAGGCGCGCGATGGCCTGACAATCCCGGCATATCTGACCGTTCCTCGCAACAAGCCGATGAAATCCCTTCCCTTGGTCGTCATGCCCCATGGCGGCCCATGGACGAGGTCTTATTGGGGATTCCATTCCTGGGCCCAGTTCCTGGCTGATCTCGGCTATGTCGTATTGCAGCCGCAATTCCGCGGTTCGACAGGATATGGAAAAAAGCATTTTCAGGCCGGATGGAAACAATGGGGCCTGGCCATGCAGGATGACGTCACCGATGGCGTCAAAAACCTAGTTGCACAGGGCATCGTCGACAGCAAACGAGTCTGCATCATGGGTGCAAGCTACGGGGGATATTCTGCGATGATGGGCTTGGTCAAGGATCCGGATCTATACCGTTGCGGCATCAATCTTCTCGGTCCTACCGAACTCGATTGGCTCTTCACCAAGGGTATGTGGCATTACAGTGACGACTCCCTTTATTCGATGAACGAATTGATTGGCGACCGGAGCGCGATGAAAGAGCAATTCCACGCCACTTCCCCTTCACGGCATGCAGATAAGATCAAGGCCCCGGTGCTGATGGTCTTCGGAGCCAAAGACCGGCGTGTCCCTCTCGACCACGGGGAACGTATGCGCGATGCACTCAAGGAAAAAGGGAAGGCCGTCGAATGGATTGAGATGCCAGACGAGGAACATGGCATTACCAAGGAAGAAAACCGCTACAAGGTCTTCGGCGCCATTGAAACGTTCCTGAAAACGCATAACCCCGCGGACTGATTCGCATCAGGCACGCACTTAAAACGGCGCATTTTCTGCGCCGTTTTTATTCTTGCGCTAGCCGCGCTCGCAGTACCCCGCGCAAGGCATTGCAGATCGCGATTTCGTCGGCCGAGTACAGTTCATCGACCGTAATGACTCCCTCGCTAATGTCGATATCGGATGCCGCCATCATCACTGCCCGCATCACTCCCGGCAGCAGGCCGCATGCCAGTTTCGGGGTACGCCATTTTCCACCTAGTCGAATCATTACACTGCTTCGCGCACCCTCGGTAATGTCGCCATATTCATTCAGGAACAGAACATCGAACGCGCCTTGCTGTTCAGCAGTCTTCCACGCTTCGTCATAGTGGTTTCGCACTGAGGTCTTATGACGCAGAAAGAGGTCGTTCGCGCGAACGGAGACGCTGGACAACAGCAGGGACACGGGCTCTGTAAGTGGCTCTACGTGGTGCGTCTGGATGCTTGTCTTCCCGAATACATCCAAGGAAAGCTTCATGCGATATGAGTGCGGCCCTTCCAGCCTTTCACACTCGGATTTGACCTGAATTTCGACTGAGTCGCTATCGAAAGGGAGCCCGAAATAGCTTGCCGATCTTCCCAGGCGCAACAAATGGCGGTCTAAATAACGTACTCCCTCCTTGCGCGTTGCATGCATGGTTTCGAACAACTCGAATTCATGCGGCAGCTCCGTCAGGAAACGTGCCTTTAACAGACATTCCTCGTACTCGCTTTCCGCGGTGCTGTCGAACACAATGCCCGAGCCGATGCCGAGCACGCCGGGGCGAACTCCTCCGTCATCTCCTGGCGCGAGTACCAGGGTGCGGATCGGCACGCTCAGGCAGAAATCCGGCATGGTTTGCGCAGGTGCGGGCTCGAACCAGCCTATGGCGCCGGTGTAGATCCCCCTGTCGCCAGGCTCCATGTCGCTAATAATCTGCATCGCGCGGTGCTTCGGCGCTCCGGTGACGGAACCGCAGGGAAAGAGCGAGGTGAAGATATCGGCAAGCGATGCATCATGGCGCAGCGTGGCGGTGACGGTGGACGTCATCTGCAGCACGCCGCCGTGGCGGTTTACCTCGAAGAGCGCTGGCACTGCCACCGAACCGGTTTCCGCGACGCGGCCCAGATCGTTGCGCAGCAGGTCCACGATCATTACGTTTTCCGCGCGATTCTTTTCATCCGCGGCCAACGCTCGAGCGGTGGTCTCATCAAGTGCGGCATTTCCACTGACGGCAGCAGTACCCTTCATCGGCTGCGCAGTCAGGTTGCCGCCGTGGTTGCGGATGAAGAGTTCGGGCGACAGGGATAAAACCGCGTCGCCATCGGGAAGCATGATGAATGCGCCATATGGCACAGGCTGGCGCTCTCTCAGCCGTCGATACAGCCCGCTTGGCGTGCCGTAGGCATCGAAATGAAAATGGAAGGTATAGTTGAGCTGGTAGATGTCTCCGGCTTCAATATAGTCTTTGATGCGCCCTATCTCGCGCTCGAAATCCGCTCGGCTGATACTGCTTCTTGCGCCTGCGACGCCGGAGGGACGATAGGATGCGTTACCTGCACTGAATTGTTCCTGCTTGTCCCGCTGTTCCAGCCATTGGGTCACCTCGTCGTCAGAGAGGAGCTTGCATTCCCCGAAAAGAAGGATGCTTGCCTTGCCCTTGCGCTCTTCACTCACTCGCTTGAGTTGCTCACCGAACTCATAGTCGAACAAGGCCACCGCGTGCAAGCCTCTACCCAATGCTTCCTGCATGCCCGCAAAGAGCGCATCCAGTTCGGCCGCCGACTCGGCCCTCAGTGTGCCGGCATGCGCCGCATACAGCCGGGATTGCGGCGAAGCGCTGCTTGCACTGCAGTCGTCGAGCAGGGCCACACAATCCGGCGAGGGCGGCAAACGCGTCACCATCTATCTGCCTCGCTTGGAAAAATAGATACCCGCCAACAGCAACGCGCCGCCCATGATCTGAAGTCCGCTCATCGGCTCCTGCAGCAGCAACCAC
>JAQSWC010000079.1 GCA_029266815.1 Paucimonas sp. | reverse complement strand
TGCCTATCAGCCGGTTACCCGTGGTGCATTGCTGGCACTGCCAGCGTTGCATGGGTCGATAGACACGTTGGCACGAGCCCGTGCGGCTTTGCCGCCTTTGCCGGCTATCCTGAACGCACTGGAAGAACTTGAGAACCTCGCGCGGTTGGCCGGGCGTGCCGATGTCACCATCGATCTTGGGGATTTGCGAGGTTACGAATACGAAAGCGGTGCAATGTTCGCGCTTTATGTCCCCGGCTTGCCCAACGCCGTGGCTCGCGGGGGGCGCTACGACCATGTTGGCGAAGCGTTCGGCCGAGCCCGTCCGGCAACAGGCTTCTCGATGGATCTGCGAGAACTGGCTCGTCTGTTGCCGGATATCGAACCACAGTCCGCCGTCCGCGCACCGTGGACGAACGATCCCGCGCTCCAGCAGATCATTGTTGCGCTTCGCAATGCCGGCGAAATCGTTGTGCAGGATTTTCCAGGACAAGAGCACCATGATGAAGGCCTCGTCTGCGATCGCCTTCTGGCGTTCGAAGGCGGCGAGTGGGTATTGAAGAGTTTGTAAAAGTATCGTGGCTGGCCCCTGAATCGCATTCCGATCCAGGAAGAGGCTTCGCAATTCAAGCAGGTAGAAAATGACCAAGAACGTGGTAGTCATCGGCACCCAGTGGGGCGATGAGGGAAAAGGGAAGATTGTTGACTGGTTGACGGATCATGCGCAAGGCGTGGTGCGTTTTCAGGGAGGACATAACGCAGGCCATACGCTGGTGATCGGCGGTCAGAAAACAGCGCTGCAGTTGATTCCCTCCGGGATCATGAGGCCGGGCGTTGCCTGCTATATCGGCAACGGCGTGGTGCTCTCTGTGCCGGACCTTCTGCGCGAGATCGACAAGCTTCAGGCGGCGGGAGTCGAAGTGGTCTCCCGACTCAAGGTATCCGAGGCCTGTCCATTGATTCTTCCTTACCATACGGCGCTTGACGCGGCTCGCGAGACGGCGCGGGGAGATGCGAAAATCGGCACCACTGGCAAGGGCATCGGCCCTGCCTACGAAGACAAGGTGGCGCGACGTGCGGTTCGCGTGGCGGACCTGCTCAATGAAAAGCGCTTTGCCGAGAAGCTCAGGGAAAACCTCGATTACCACAACTTCGTGCTGACACAGTACCTGAAGGCGCCGGCTGTCGAATACCAAAAGACCTTTGATGATGCGATGGCGCTCATGCCCCGTATTTCGCCGATGGTCGCGGACGTATCGAGCCTCTTGCATGCCAGCTACAAGAACGGGCAGAGCCTTCTGTTTGAAGGCGCACAGGGCAGCCTCCTCGACATCGACCACGGCACCTATCCTTTCGTTACATCGAGTAATTGCGTTGCGGGCAATGCGGCTGCCGGTTCCGGCGTCGGGCCGGGCATGCTTCACTATGTTCTCGGCATCACCAAGGCGTATACAACCCGTGTCGGTTCTGGACCTTTCCCCTCAGAGCTGCCTACGGATGGCGGAGTAGGGAAACACTTGGCCACGGTAGGTCATGAGTTCGGTACAGTGACAGGGCGCGCACGTCGCTGCGGCTGGTTCGACGCCGCGCTCCTGAAACGTTCAGTACAGATCAATGGCGTATCGGGCATGTGCCTGACCAAGCTTGATGTGCTTGACGGCCTAGAGACGTTGAAGCTGTGCACCGGCTATCGTATCGGCGGCAAGGCAGTCGATATCTTCCCCGTAGGCGCCGAAGATGCAGCTCGATGCGAACCGGTGTATGAAGAAATGCCCGGCTGGACCGAATCAACAGTGGGCGCGCAGTCGATGGAGGCATTGCCGGCAGCAGCGCGTTCTTATGTCAAGCGCATCGAGGAATTGGTAGGCGTGCCCATCGACATGGTGTCTACCGGACCTGACAGAGAAGAGACATTGGTGTTGCGTCATCCCTTCAAGTAATCGCTGCCCATTGCAAGGTCAAAGTCGCCGCTGCTTCGAGTGAAGGGCGGCGATTTTCACTAGTGTCCAATGTGTGCTGCGAAAGTGCATGGCCAGCGCAAACGAGTCGAAGCAATGCCTGACGCGAATCCGCATCTGCGGATGAAAAATCTACCGGGATGTCGGTGACTGAAACTGCACCGTTTGATGGTGCCCACGGAGGGACTCGAACCCCCACACCTTGCGGCACATGGACCTGAACCATGCGCGTCTACCAATTCCGCCACGTGGGCACTGCTTTTGATTCTCGCCTGTAACGGCTGCGAGAGACCGAGATTATATCGGAAACTGTTTTAAAGTCAAAGCATGACTAGATGCGATGAGTACGTTAGGTAAATAATCGTCCAGTCCGTTAAACTGAACACCTTATCGAGACAACAAACCAGAAAAACACTTGAGCCAATTTCCATACAACATCCCAAGCCGTGAACAGATTCTCGGCATTTTGCGTACGACCGACAAGCCGATGGATGTCGATGCGCTTGCCATGGCACTCGACGTCGGCGAAGACGAGACCGACGGCTTGATGCGCCGCCTGAATGCCATGGAAAGAGACGGTCAGATTAAGCCTGACCGCGGCGGACGTTATCGTCTTGCCCATCAGAATACTTTCATTGAAGGCCGGGTAAGCGGGCATCGTGATGGCTATGGTTTTCTCGTGCCTGATAACGGAAGTGAGGACATCTTTCTCTCCGAAAAGGAGATGCAGAAGGTATTGAACGGCGATCGCGTACAGGCGCGGGTAATCGGCACCGACAAACGCGGGCGTCCAGAGGCTTCCATCGTGGAGGTGGTCGAGCGCGCCAATACCCATGTGATAGGCAGATTGCTCAATGAAAACGGCGCATGGATCGTTGCGCCGGAGGACAAGCGAATCGGGCAGGACATTATTCTGGCCGGTTCGCCAGGCAAAGCGAAGACAGGACAGGTTGTCAGTGTCGAGCTGACGGAACAGCCTTCCCGTTACACGCAGCCGGTAGGAAAGATCGTGGAGGTGCTCGGCGATATTGATGATCCCGGTATGGAGATCGAGATTGCCGTCAGAAAGTACGGCGTGCCGCATGAGTTCTCGGCAGCCGCGCAAAAGCACGCTGCGCGCTTGCCGAACGAGGTGACCGCGGCGGATCTCGCAGGAAGGGTCGATCTGCGAGACGTGCCGCTCGTTACCATCGATGGCGAAGACGCGAGGGATTTCGATGATGCCGTGTACTGCGAACCTGTGAAGATCGGCCGCAGCATCGGCTATCGGCTGATCGTTGCGATTGCCGATGTCAGCCATTACGTCAAGCCGAACGACGCGTTGGATGCCGATGCGCTGGAACGCAGCACCTCCGTATATTTTCCGCGTCGCGTCATCCCGATGCTGCCGGAAAAGCTGTCGAACGGTTTGTGCTCGCTGAATCCTGCGGTGGACCGTCTGACACTGGTATGCGACGCGGTGATTACGGCAAAAGGGGAATTGAAGGCCTACCAGTTCTATCCGGCTGTGATCCACTCCGCGGCGCGGCTTACCTATACCGAGGTGGCGGCCATATTGGCCAACACGAAAGGCCCGGAAGCGGCGAGGCGACCAGCCCTAGTGCCTCACCTGCTTCACCTGTACGAGGTATTCCAGGTATTGCTTAAGGCGCGACAGGCACGCGGCGCCATTGATTTCGAAACCACCGAAACCTACATAGTTTGCAATGCCAATGGCAAGATAGAACAGATTCTTCCGCGCACGCGTAACGATGCGCATCGCCTCATCGAAGAATGCATGCTGGCAGCTAACGTCTGTGCGGCCGACCTCCTGGAACGACACGAGCAGTCAGGCCTATATCGCGTTCATGCCAGTCCGTCAAAAGAAAAACTTACGCAGTTGCGTACTTTCCTCAAGCAGGTTGGCCTCACGCTTCCTGGAGGGGATACCCCTTCGACGTCGGACTATGCCGCGGTGTTGCAGAAGATCAAGCCGCGTCCCGATGCGGTTCTGCTGCAAACCATGCTGTTGAGGTCGATGCAGCAGGCTGTCTATAGCCCCGACAATATTGGCCATTTCGGTCTTGCTTATGAGGCTTACGCGCACTTCACGAGCCCGATCCGCCGCTATCCCGATCTGCTGACTCATCGTGCCATCAAGGCTGTATTGCAGGGCAAGCGTTATGAGCCGAGCGATATCGATACCGGTTCTCTCAATACCATGCTGTCGCCGGCAGCGCGCAGGATGCAGGCGCAAGAAAAAGCGGCCGGCAAGAAGCGCAGCGAAGGCAGCCTGGCCATCTGGGAATCGCTTGGCATACATTGCTCCGCGAATGAACGCAGGGCAGATGAGGCGTCGCGGGATGTGGAAGCTTGGCTGAAATGCTACTTCATACGCGACAAGCTCGGCGAAGAATTCACCGGAACGATCTCGGGTGTCACGCCCTTCGGCATCTTCGTCCAGCTTGATGCGCTGTACATTGAAGGTCTGGTGCATGTGACCGACCTGGGATCCGACTATTTCCAGTTCGAGGAGGCTCGGCATGAGTTGCGCGGCGAGCGCACCGGCATACGCTACCAGCTCACGGACCGAGTGACAGTACAGGTCAGCCGCGTCGATCTCGATGCACGCCGCATCGATCTCAGGCTGGTCGATCAGCCGAATTTCCGCAGCGCCCTGAAATCGGAGTCGCGAGGAGCAACGGAAAAGGCAAGCAAGAAGGCTTCCAAGACAAAGGCGAAGGCAAAGCCGGAAGTGGTTCGCGCGGCTAAAGCGGCAAAGCCGGGCAAGGGCAAATCCGCTTCAGGGTCCGGTGGACAAGCACGGACAGCGGGCGCGCGCGCAAAAACAGGAAGAAAGAAGCGCTGATCGATGAAGGGTAAAACCATATTCGGCTTCCATGCCGTGATTGCGAGACTTCGCCATGATGCTTCGACAATTGAAGAGCTTTACATCGATGCGGAGCGGCATGACAAGCGCATGCAGGATTTGGTGCGCAATGCCAAGGAGCGTAATGTCCGCATCATTCACGCAGACGATCAGCGCTTGTCCAGCCTTGCAGGCAACCACCGGCATCAAGGGGTCGTGGCAGTGGCTGGAGAGATTTCGCTCGCCCGCAATCTGGATGAATTGCTTGACGCTATCGAAGGCCCGCCGCTTCTGCTAGTGCTTGACGGTATTACCGATCCGCATAATCTCGGAGCCTGCCTGCGGGTGGCCGACGGTGCAGGCGCGCACGCCGTGATTGCGCCAAAGGACCGTGCTGTCGGGCTGAATGCCACCGCAGCTAAGGTCGCCAGCGGTGCGGCCGACAGCGTGCCTTACATTACGGTCACCAACCTGGCGCGGGCGCTGCGAGAACTGAAAGAGCGGGACATCTGGATCACCGGCACCAGCGATGATGCCGAGAAGACTTTGTACCAAGCGGATTTCCTTTCTCCCACCGCCATTGTGATGGGCTCCGAGGGCGAGGGCATGCGGCGCCTTACGCGCGAGACCTGCGATGTACTCGTCAATATTCCGATGCAGGGAGCGGTGGAAAGCTTGAACGTGTCGGTAGCTTCCGGGGTTTGTCTCTATGAGGCTAGGCGACAGCGCATCGCGAATGGAAAGTAATCTGGTAGAGAGTTTGCGCAAGGCAATCCCCGGCTGAACCGGGGTAAGATCTGGTTTTCCAGTCACTTCTGCACGTTTTCATGTTCACCCGACTCCGCGAAGACATTGCCAGTATCAGGGAACGCGATCCCGCTGCGCGCAGCGCATGGGAAGTGCTGACCTGCTATCCCGGCTTGCATGCAATCATCCTGCATCGCTGGGCCAATCGCTGCTGGCGTCATGGTTTCAGGTGGATGGCGCGCTTCATCTCGCATGTAGCTCGGGGTCTCACCGGCATTGAAATCCATCCCGGCGCAACAATTGGCAGGAAAGTGTTTATCGACCACGGCATGGGCGTGGTCATCGGCGAGACTGCCGAGGTCGGCGACGAGTGCACCATCTATCAGGGCGTGACGCTTGGCGGAACTTCGCTGCATAGGGGGGCGAAGCGACATCCGACGCTTGGCCGGGGCGTCATCATTGGCGCAGGTGCAAAAGTGCTGGGTGGCTTTACCGTTGGCGATGGCGCCAGGATTGGTTCGAATGCGGTAGTAGTGAAAGAGGTGCCGGCAGGCGCAACGGCTGTCGGCAACCCGGCTCACATTGTGCAGAAGGAAGAGCAGAAGCAGCGTGAAGCTGCAGCTGCGCGCATGTTCAGCGCCTACGGCATCAGTTCGAATGCGGACGATCCTCTATCGCTGGCGCTGCAGGGCTTGATCAACCATGTGGCCACACAAGAGCACCAATTGAAGAAAATGATGGCCGCGATGAAATCAGCAGGCATGTCATGCGAGCAGGTACTCGACGCCGACAAGTTCGATCCGGAACAGCTCAACAAACTGGTGGAGTAAGCAGGGCAGTCACACGTCTCGCTGCACAAGGCGGCCGTCCGTGTGCAGTTCCAGCCAGCCACCCCGTCTCGTTTCGCTCTCGCAATCCCAATCCGGCAGCACGTAGCGCAACTTGCCGTTGTGGTTATGTATGGCCGGCCGGTGCGTATGCCCGTGAATCATGATTTCCGTGCCGTTGACATTGAACAGTTCTTCAATCGCACCGGCGTTCACATCCATGATGTCATAGGACTTTTCGCGCTGGGCGTTGCGGCTTCCTTCGCGAAGGCCCTCGATAATCTGCTTTCTTTTCTCCAGCGGCATGGCCAGGAACTGCCTTTGCCATTCGGGACTGCGCACCTGTTTTCTGAATTCCATGTAGGAGAGATCATCGGTGCAGGAAGCGTCGCCGTGCGTGAGCAGGATACTCAGTCCGGCAAGATCGATTATGTGAGGGTCGGGCAACAGCGTCAGTGCGGCAGTCCGCGCAAATCCTTCCCCAACCAGAAAATCCCGGTTTCCCGCAATCCAGTAGAGTGCCGTGCCGGAGTCTGCCAAGGCTTTCAATGATGAGGCTATGCGCCAATGAAACGCGTTGCCAATATCATCGTCTCCAGCCCAATACTCGAAGAGGTCTCCGAGCAGGTACAAGGCGGGTACGCCGCTTACCGTGTCGTGCAGAAAATCGAGAAAGGCATCGGCAGTTGCAGCCGATGCCTCCCGCAGGTGAACATCGGAAACGAAGATGGCGAGCGGCATCGTCATCGTACGCAATTCATGTCGCGTAGCCGTCTTCCGCAAGCTTGCGCGTTACGGATCAAACGACTTCGGCCTTCTCGATGACGACGTCTTCAACCGGCACGTCGGCATGCATGCCTGCGCGCGTGGTCTTCACTGCACGGATTTTATCGACAATGTCAGTGCCTTCCGACACTTTGCCAAACACGCAATATCCCCAGCCATCCTGTCCGGGATAATCGAGGAAGCTATTGTTCTTGATATTGATGAAGAACTGCGCGCTCGCCGAATGAGGAGCCGAGGTGCGTGCCATGGCGATCGTGTATGGTTCATTCTTCAAACCGTTCTTCGCCTCGTTTTCGATCGGGTCGTTGGTCGGTTTTTGCTTCATGCCCGGCTCGAATCCGCCGCCCTGGATCATGAATCCGTCAATGACGCGGTGAAAGATCGTGCCGTCGTAGTGGCCTGCACGCACGTAGTTGAGAAAATTTTCCACGGTTTTCGGCGCTTTCTCGGCGTCGAGTTC
>JAQSWC010000078.1 GCA_029266815.1 Paucimonas sp. | reverse complement strand
CCTGAGCATGCGGATTATTCTCTTAACTGGTATATCGGGTTCGGGTAAATCAGTCGGTTTGAATGCACTGGAAGACGCAGGCTATTTCTGTGTCGACAATCTGCCGCCGACATTGCTGCGGGCGCTGGTCGCCACCCGGCTGGAAGAAGGCGCCGATTCTCTCGCCATCGCGATGGACGCGCGCAGTGCCGATTCCCTGGCCAGCCTGCCTTCGGACATACAGGGGTTGAAAGAGGAAGGGCACGACATCAAGGTGCTCTTCCTGACGGCGAAGACAGAGTCGCTGATCGCGCGGTTTTCCGAAACAAGGCGTAGCCACCCGCTTTCCCACCGCCTGCGCGCCGACCAGAGCCCGAGCGATCGTCCCACGCTGATCGAATGCATACATCGCGAGCGCGAAATGCTGTCCGTCGTGGAAGGCATTGGCCATGTGATCGATACATCGGGCGTCAGCGCCAACAAGCTGCGCCAGTGGATCAAGGATATCGTCGACACTGAACGAACACCGCTGACCATGCTGTTCGAATCCTTTGCATTCAAGTTCGGTGTGCCGCTCGATGCCGACCTTGTCTTTGACGTACGCGTGCTGCCAAATCCTTTTTACGATCTCAATCTTCGCCCATTGACCGGAAAAGATGCGCCGGTTGCCGAGTTTCTCGCGGCGCAACCCGAAGCGCACGCCTTGATGAGCGATATACGTGCCTTCGTCGAGAAATGGTTGCCGTCCTTCAAAAACGACAACCGCAGCTATCTGACGATTGCCATCGGCTGCACGGGGGGCCAGCACCGCTCGGTCTATATCGCCGAGCAACTGGCGCATTACTTTGGCCGCATCGAGCGTGTACTGCTGCGTCACAGGGAATTGAGCTAAACGGCTAAAAAGCGAGTCAAATCGTCTATCATGGCTGTTCGAGCGCTTACCACAACCGACGATGTCAGATTCCGCACCGTGGCTCCCTCTCTTTCCGCTTAACGCGGTTCTTTTCCCTGGCGGAACCTTGCCGCTTCGCGTCTTCGAAGCGCGCTATATCGACATGATGCGCGAATGTCTGCGCGAGAAAAAGCCTTTCGGCATCGTGCTCATCAAGAGCGGCAAGGAAGTGGGGGTGGCGGCCGAACCGGAAACAGTGGGTTGCCTCGCGCATATCGACCATGTCGACATGATCAGCACCGGCATACTCGCCGTGGATGTGCGCGGCGGCGAACGCTTCCGCATATTCGATACGCGCGAGCTGGACGACCACAGGCTCGAAGCCCAGGTGGAAATGATCAAGGCAGACGACGCGGCCCCGATCAACGACGTGCACATGCGATGCGCCAAGGCATTGAAGACTGTCATCGACAATCTCAATGCCAAGGCCGCCTCCGAAGACGGCAACGGCATCGCCCCAAAGTTCGTCAAGCTCCATTTCGAAGACACGGCCTGGGTGGCCAACCGCTGGTGCGAACTGCTGCCGATTCCGCTGAAGGCAAGGCAAAAGCTGCTTGAACTGGACAGCGCGAAAAGCCGGCTGGAAATTGTTTACCGCTACTTGCAGCAGCACGCGATTCTGTAACTCGGCGGTTTCCTCAGAACAGGCGCCGTTCGAAAACGGAGGCCAAGAATTTTTTTACCGGCGCCGGCAACGCGGCCTCCGCGGTGTCATTGACGTTCCACCACACCAGTCGCGAATCCGCCGCCAGCGGAGCCCTGCTGCTCAACGTCACCATGACCGGCTCTACATGAAGCTTGAAATGGGTGAAGGCATGAGTGAAGGCCTGCAGCCGCTCGCAAGATTCCACCTTGCCATAGGACGCCGCTGCAGCCTGCGCGGTGTCGCGTTCCTGGCTTTCGCATTCCGGCAACGACAGCAGTCCGCCCCAGATGCCAAGCGGCGGACGCTGCTGCAGCAGCACGAAATTGCCGTCGGATATCACCAGCATGGCCGTATGTTTCTCCGGCACTGCCTTACGCGGTTTCCGCACTGGCAGTTCATCAACTCGGCCAGTCGACAGCGCAATACACTGCCCGGCCAAGGGACAACGCGCACAGGTAGGCGATGAACGCGTGCAAATCGTGGCGCCGAGATCCATCAGGCCCTGGGTATAGGATTCGATTCCCTCTTCAGGCAGCAGCGATACCGCCAACTTCCACATGCGGTCTTCTACGGGCTTCGAGCCAGGGAAACCGTCGATGCCGAATACGCGCGCAAAAACGCGTTTTACATTGCCGTCGAGAATGGCGGCCCGGGTGCCGTAGGCAAATGCCGCGATTGCGGCTGCGGTGGAACGGCCTATGCCGGGCAGGTCGGCGAGAAGTGCGGGGTCGGAGGGAAAGATGCCACCGTATTTCTCCACGACGGCCTGCGCGCAACGATAGAGATTTCTTGCCCGGGTGTAGTAGCCGAGTCCGCTCCACAAAGCCATGACGTCTTCCAGAGGAGCTGCTGCCAGCGAAAACACGTTAGGAAAGCGTTCGAGAAAGCGCCCGTAGTACGGGATGACGGTGGCAACCTGGGTTTGCTGCAGCATGATTTCCGACAGCCAGATGCGATACGCATCGCGAGTCTGCTGCCACGGCAGTGCATGGCGGCCGTGCTTCTTCTGCCAGATGATGACCGCATGGGAAAAGACCGGGTCGGCGGCCTCAAGGTCCGCCGCTTCATCGACAACCCGTTTCATTAAGCGGCGGCCTTGAATGCGGATATTTCCGCTGCGATAGTGCGCTTGAGGTCGAATTCCAGAACGGAGAGCGTCTTCTTCTGCGACTCTATCTCGGCCTGCATCTGTTCCAGCACCTGCAGCTTTTCCTCCAGGCTGTCGGTTGCGGAGTAGATGCGCTCGATGGATTGCCGGCGGCGCTTCAGTTGTGCCTTGTGCTCGCCGATCTGAGCCTCGAGAGGCGCCATGATGACCTTGAGCCAGGCCTCCACGTCGCGGTTGGCCTGCAAAAAGCTTTGCTTGACGCGCGAGGCAATCGAATCGAAGAACTTCTTCATCAGGACGACTTTCGGCGCCGTCATCAGCGCCGCAGCACCGAACTGCTTCTGATACAACGCCTCGATCATCCGCACTTCTTTCTGATACTTGGAGAGCGAAAACGGCATCGGCGTGGACAAGGCTAGCCCGTGCTCAGTCGAGAACTTGCGGTACATCACGCCCATCATTTCCGATATTTCTTCAATCTTCTGTTCCGAAGTCTGGAGGCTGCCGTCAACCTGTTCGAAGAAATCCTTCACTGCCTTGCGCAAGCCTGCCGACAGCTTGCTGGCCTCCATCGCTTCACGCGTGTCGGCTACGTTCTTTTTCAGGATGCCCATGCCGAGGCTGGTGAACACTTCAGCAGAAAGACGGGCGAAAACCGCGCGCGTGGCCTGCAGCTTGAAGAGGCTGGCATCGAATTCCTTCCGCTCTAGGTCGATGCGCTGCTTCATGTGATCGATGATTTTCTGGTTTTTGCCGCGCAGGCTCTTTAGCTCCACCAGCTGCTCTACCACGCTGCGGGCACGGGAGGCCAGCAGTGCCTGCCGAGACGATGTCAGATCGTCGATTTCAGACGCAAGCTGCAAACGGATGATATCCTGCTTGGAGGGAATCAATTCGTTCGACAAGGCATTTTCTAGCGCTGGCAGGCAGCTCTTATCCAGCAGGGCGTCATCGTGGTTGATCTTTCCCACCAGACCCTTTTGCGCTGAGACGGGAAACACCTGCGACGGCTCGAGCTGGAGCGTATGCGCTACGCTCGCGACCTGCTTCGATATCTGCTGTTCCACTTCAGCAGCGGAACGCAGTTCGTCCCACATACTGTCTATCTTGTTCAGCACTACCAGCCGGCCGGGGCCGCCACCGATGTGATCGCGCCAGACTTCGATGTCGCTTTTGGTAACGCCAGTGTCCGCTGCGAGGATGAACAGTACGGCATGCGAGTTCGGTATCAGGTTGAGCGTCAGTTCCGGCTCGGTGCCGATGGCATTCAACCCCGGCGTGTCGATGATCACCAGCCCCTGTTTCAGCAACGGGTGCGGGAAATTCACGATCGCGTGCCGCCATTGCGAAATCTCGACCATGCCGTCGCCATCGACGGTCAGTGACACATCGGGATCATCCTCATCGTAGAGGCCGTATACCTTGGCGTCCTCTATCGTCACGCGCTTGGTAAGGCTGACCTGCTTGAAGGCTTCGAGCATGCCCTCACCCGAGCTAATATCGAGGGGCAGCACCGTCCATGCCTGGCTGTGTTGCTTGAATTCGGTGGTGGATTGCGCCTCGGCGCGGGTTTCGATGGGCAACAGACGAATGGAAGGCGGAAAGGTTTCGTCGTACATCAGCTCGGTCGGGCACATCGTCGTGCGACCAGCGGATGAAGGCAGAATGCGCTGGCCGTAATCGGCAAAAAAGATGGCGTTGATGAGCTCCGATTTGCCGCGTGAGAATTCAGCGACGAAAGCGATCGACAGCTTGTCGTCCGCAAGTCTGGCGAGCGCATGGGAAAACCGCTGGTCGCAAGCCGGATCAGATACCTGCACCAGATCGATACACGTGCGGTAACGCTGCAAGGCCAGCATGACCGCACTGCGCCAGCTACTGTACTCCTGGAACTTTTGAACCAGATTACTCACTTCATCTCCAACCAAACTTGTCTGCTGGCACTTAAGCAAGCCTCCACACTAGCATCGACGCTCACTTTTGACAATTTGTGCAATAAAAAGTGGAGCGCTGCCCTTGCACGATCTGCCTTACGGCCGTGCGGCATATCCGGCACGGTTCACCGGTGCGCGCGTACACGAAATAGCTTTGCTGGAAATAACCGGACTGCCCGTTGACGGCAACAAAGTCGCGCAGGCTGCTGCCTCCCTGCTCTATGGCAGCCGCCAATGTTTCCTGTATGGCGGCGCCCAGCTTGCGATAACGTTCCAGGCCGATACGGTAAGCCTGCGTTTTAGGATTGATGCCGGCCTTGAACAGGCTTTCCGAGGCATAGATATTTCCCACTCCTACCACGATGTCGCCGGCAAGCAACACCTGTTTGATAGGTGACGAGCGGTTGCGGGTTTGTCTGAACAACAACTCTCCGAGATTTTCAGTATCAAGGGGTTCGACCCCGAGCCTGGCCAACTGCTCATGCATTGCCACATCGCCATCCTCAGCGGGATGCCATAAAACCAGGCCGAAGCGGCGCGGATCATTGAACCGCAGGACGCTGTCGCCTATCTGAAGATCGAAGTGATCATGCTTCTTTACCGGCGTGTCGGTAGGCAGGATGCGCAGATGCCCCGACATTCCCAGATGGATAATGAGTACACCGTGGTTGAAACAGATGAGGAGGTATTTGCCGCGGCGCTTCGTACCTTGTATTCTGCGCCCGGCAAGCAGCTCATGCAGCCGCGCAGGGAAAGGCTGCCGCAATCCGCTGTGACGCACGATTACGCCGGTGACGAGCCGCCCTTCCACATGAGGCGCAATACCCCGCCGGGTCACCTCCACTTCAGGCAGTTCAGGCAAAAGCACTCTCCATAAATGATGTAGGCTACGACAAAATGCACTGGCTGCATCCAGCGTAAAATTGTACTTCGCCGCAGGGTGTGCGGCTTCCCGCCATGACCAACCGTACGGATACCGATTGAAAAAGACTGCTGTTTCGTTGCTGATGATTTCGCTGCTCGCGGCATGTTCGTCTGTTCCGCCCGCAAAGCTCTCGCAATCAAATGAGGCCGTACCGGCCGATGCGCAAGCTCCCGCCAGGAAAAAGGCGCAGACGGCGCATCAATCCTCCGCCAAGCCGGATAGCGATCCCTTGCCCAATGTAGAGCTGACCGACGATCTTCTGTTCAAGCTCCTGACGGCCGAGCTTGCCTCGCAAAGGGGGCAGCCTGAATCCGGCTTCATGGCCTACATGACGGCCGCCCAGCAAACGCGCGATCCGCGCCTGGCCCGGCGCGCCGCGGAAATCTCGTTGCGCACGCTTCCGCCGGATCGGACACTGGCTGCGCTGCAGCTCTGGCATCAGCTTGCGCCGCGGTCGGAAGAAGCTTCGCAGTACCTGGCGAGCCTGATCGTCCTTACCGACAATGTGGCCGCGGCCCGCCCCATTTTTGAGGAGAGACTCAAGCAGGCGAGCGAACAGTCCCGCGGGATGACCATGCTCCAGATCCAGCGCACGCTTGCGCGCGCCAAGGACAAGGAAGCGGCGTTCGACACGCTGGAAAGTCTGCTGAAACCCTACGGCAATTCCTCGTACGCCCACGTTGCACTGGCGCAGGCGGCCTTTGAAAAAGGCGACACGGAACGCGCGCGCGCGGAGGCGCAAACCGCGCTCAAACTTGAGCCCGATTCCGAACTGGCTGTGCTAAGCCTGGCGCAGGCAATGTCCGACAAGGCCCGTGCCGCTGCCGTGCTATCGGATCATTTGAAGGAATATCCCAAAGCGCGGGAAGTGAGGATTGCGCATGCGCGCCTGCTTATAGAACAGGAGCAATATGCGAAAGCCCGCGCAGAGTTTGAAACGCTGACGAAGAACGACCCGGAAGATCTGTCCAGCATCTACGCGCTGGGTATGCTGGCCAAGCAGACGGGCGACCTGGGCAGCGCCGAAAAGCAGCTCATGCATTATCTCGACCTGCTGAACAAGCGCGGCGATGAGTCGCGCGACCCGTCCGCCGCGCTCATCGTGCTTTCCCAGATCGCGGAGGAGCGCAAGGATACGGAAGGCGCACTGAAGTGGCTCGCGCAGATCGACGGCGGCGAGGTCTACCTCGCGGCGCAGTTCAAGCGCGCGCAAATCCTTGCCAAGCGTGGCGAGTTGAGCGCGGCGCGCAAGATCATTGCCTCGCTCAAGGCGGAGAACGAACAGGAACAGACGCAGGTCATCACCGCGGACGCCCAGTTGCTGCGCGACGCGAATCAGCATGCGGAAGCGCTGAAGGCACTGGAAGCCGGGTTGAAGCGCTTCCCGGACAACCCGACCTTGCTCTATGACTATGCGATGGCAGCCGAGAAACTCGGCAAGATCGAGGCGATGGAAGCCGCGCTCAAGCATCTGATCGAAATCGAGCCTGAAAACCAGCATGCCTACAATGCGCTCGGCTATACCTTCGCCGACCGCAACATCCGCCTTGACGAAGCGCTGATCCTGATCACCAAGGCGCATCAGCTCGCCCCCGATGACCCCTACATCATGGACAGCCTCGGCTGGGTGCATTTCAGGCGCGGCAATGTGAAGGATGCGGAAAAATATCTGCGCCGCGCGTATGAGATCAAGGCGGATCCCGAAGTGGGCGTTCATCTCGGCGAAGTGCTGTGGGTGAGCGGGCAAAAAGCGGAAGCGCAAAAGCTATGGCGAGATGCCAAGCAAAAGGATCCGCAAAACGAGTCGCTGAAGAACACCATCGCGCGTCTTAACGCCAAGCTCTGATCGACCTCAATTCAACAAGCCCATCTGGATCGAACCCATGCAGAGATTCGAACTGCGATCTGTCCGCGTCCTGGCACTGACCTGCCTCGTGTTTGCAGGCGGATGCGCCAGCTTTACTCCGAGCGAAAGCATATCGCCTGCCGCAAGCGCGGCTCCCCGCGTGTATCACGACCGGCTTGCGCTGAGCGGGCGCATCTCAGCGCAATACCAGAACAATGGCAAGG
>JAQSWC010000383.1 GCA_029266815.1 Paucimonas sp. | reverse complement strand
ACTCGGCTGGCCATGGCCAATTGCGCAGCCGACAACCTGATTGCTGCATTTGAGGGCCAGACACCGCCGAACTTATTGAATCCCGAGGCACTGAGCGACCGCTGAATCAGCGTTCGTCTTCCTCTTCGTCACCACTGAGGCCGGTTACCCTGGCGGCACCCTTGGCGACTGCAACCGTGCCCTTCACTGCCGCCGTGCCGGCGGAAACACCGAGCCCGACCGCTGTTGTGCCTACCGAAACCGCCGCTGATGCAACCGTTATTACGGTGCAACCACTCAACTGAATGATCACAGCGACAAGAAAGATGTGCGAAAGAAAGTTTATTTTGAGCATCCTTCTCGGAGTAGTTACACGCCCAGAAGTTCCACATCGAAAATCAAAGTTGCGTTCGGGGGAATCACACCGCCCGCGCCACGTGCGCCGTAACCAAGCGATGCCGGGATAATGAGTTTGCGCGTGCCGCCGATCTTCATGCCTTCTACACCTTCGTCCCATCCCTTGATCACATGGCCGGCGCCAAGCGGAAATTCGAACGGTTCGTCACGATCCTTGCTGGAGTCAAACTTCAGTCCGGCACTGCCATCAGGATTCTGCAGCCAGCCGGTGTAGTGGACCGTGACATAGGCGCCTTTGCGCGCTTCTTCGCCGGTACCGGGCTGGAGGTCTTCATACTGGAGGCCGCTGGGCGTGGTGGTGACGGACATGATCTTCCTTTCGGGAGCTTTGAAAGCCGCCGATTGTAGCAGGGCAGCCTTCGTTCAGGCTCGCATCGTAGAATGGCGCTTATGAACTTCACCTGCCTTTCAATCATTCCGGTGCACGGGAACCTCTCATGCATGCAGTAACTGTTTCTTTTTTCCGTGCAGTGTGGTCGCAGATGCATCCCCGCATGCTGCTGCTGACCCTGCTTCCGTTCGTTCTTGCCGTGGTCCTATGGGGAGTTGCCCTGTGGTTCTGTCTGCAACCGGCAATCGACTGGCTGCAGGCCTATTTCGTCGCCCATGACGGTTTCCGCATTGCCGGCAGCCTGCTCGATACGGTCGGCCTGAATGCCATCCGCGCCGTGGTCGTTCCATTGATCGCGATGTGGCTGCTCCTGCCATTAATGATCATTACTGCACTGGTTTTCATCAGCCTATTTGCCATGCCTTCGGTGGAGAGGCACGTCGCCGTCCGGCATTATCCGCAATTGGAGAAGCGTCGTGGCGGCGGCATATGGGGCAGCGCGAGAACGGCTGTCCTTTCGCTGCTGGTTTTTTTCCTGCTTTGGGTACTGACATTGCCGGTGGCGATCATTCCTCCGTTAGGATTCTTTATCCATCCTTTGTTGTGGGGATGGCTGACATATCGCGTGATGGGCTACGATGCGCTGGCCGCACACGCCGACATTCAGGAGCGGCAGGAGATACTGAAGCGGCATCGCTGGCCTCTGCTGGCAATAGGTACTGTGACTGGCGTGTTAGGGACGGCGCCCACCTTACTTTGGCTCGGCGGCGTGTTGTCCGTGGTGTTCTTCCCTTTCTTTGCTGCAGTGGCGATCTGGCTTTATGTGCTGTTCTTTATCTTCAGCGGCTTATGGTTCCAGCACTACTGCCTGAGTGCCCTGACTTCCTATCGGGAAGAGAGGAGCGCATCTGCAGGAGGTATGGCGGTTGTCATTACAGAGGATACAGAGGAGAGCGCATGGCAATAGGCCTGATCATCATCGGCGATGAAATCATGTCCGGAAAGCGGGCAGATCAGCACTTTCGCAAGGTGGTTGAAATCTTGGCTGCGCGCGGACTGCAACTGGCATGGGCCGAATACCTGGGCGACGATGCCGACCGTATTACGGCGATGCTGAAGCGAACTTTTTGCGGGAGCGACATCGTGTTTTCCTGCGGCGGCATCGGCGCTACGCCTGATGACCACACGCGTCAGTGTGCCGCGGCAGCCCTTGGTGTGCCGCTCATGCTGCATGCTGATGCAGAAGATCGCATCATGGAGCGTGTGCAGGAAATGGCAAAGGCGGAAGGAAAGGATATAGATCCAGATTCGCCGGATATCCGGAACCGCCTGAAGATGGGCGAATTTCCGCAGAATGCAAATATCATCCCCAACCCATTCAACAAGATTCCGGGATTTTCAGTGCCCAACCCGGGCGGTAAGGGCGCGCATTATTTCCTTCCCGGTTTTCCAGTGATGGCGTGGCCGATGATCGAGTGGGTGCTGGACACAAATTACAGCGCCGTATTCCACCAGCGGGACTGGCTGGAGAAAAATCGGTGCTGGTCTATAGCGCGGCGGAATCAATGTTGACGCCGATGATGGAAAGCATAGAGGCAGAATTCCGGCAGGTGAAAGTGTTCAGCCTCCCGCATGTAGGCGACGAGAAAACGCGCCGCCATATTGAGCTGGGGGTAAAAGGGGAGCCGGGCGAGGTGGAGAGGGCGTATCAACGCATGCTTGATGGCTTGCGCGGATTCGGCCTGGAACTCGACGCATCTGACGCTGCTGCCAGTCAGGCATATCCATAAAAAATGCCCCGCAGTGCGGGGCATCAGAGCGGCATGGTGAGGCTATGCCGCCAACAGGTTTATTCAACCAGTTTATGCAGACTTCTTGGATTTGCCGCCGGCTTTAGTCGTGGCTTGCGTGAATTGAGTTACAGCAGTATTCAGGTTGGATTCCAGAGCTTCCACAGCCTGCTTGGTGCTCTTGGCAACTTGCTCGTAGCTGGCGTTCGCATTGCTGATTGCGGACTTCAGCAAGGCAACCGCATTTTCCGAACCGGCCGGTGCATTTTTCGTCACTTCATCGATCAAGGAAACGATCTTACGGTTAGTTTCTGCGATCTGCTCCTCTGCAGCCTTGGTGAATTCGGCTTGTGCGTTGGACGCGATGCTGGCGAGATGACGGCCGTAAGCCAGTGCCTTTTCAGCGTTCGGCTGAGCTTGAGCTGTGCTCAGGTTGAAAAATTCTTGTGCGTCTTTTGCGGACAGCAACTGCTTTGCAGCAGAAGTCGATTCTTCCAGCGAGGCCTTGGCAACGTTCAGGTTCAGATCGATGATCTTTTCAACGCTTTCAAAGGTCTTCGTGGTCAGGGAAGTCAGCAGGGCGACTTGCGATTCAATATTGGCTTTGGTCGCGGTAGAGAATTGCTCGGGAATGGCAAACATGGTTTTCTCCTCAATGAGATTTATATAAACGGTTTAAACGGCG
>JAQSWC010000077.1 GCA_029266815.1 Paucimonas sp. | reverse complement strand
GGCGATACCGGTGCGGAACGCGGTGGTGTTGCGGCGCTCTACGAGCGGGCTTCGTGCGGCGGAGCCCATTAAGCGGCTGACGGAAAACTGCGTGGTCAGCAGCCATGAAGCATCCAGTTCCCAGTTCCAGTTGAGCGTCGCCTGTACGTCACGCAGGCCTGATGACGGCCGATAGGTATACAAGTCGCGCGTTGCTCCGGCAGCGGGAATGAAGCCGAAGTAAGCTTCGTTGTAGTTCCGGTTGACCCAGGTTGCGTTCAACGCGACAGAGAGGCGGTGATGCATCGGCGTTCCTGAAAAAAGCTTTTGCACGCCGAGATTTGCCAGCATGCCGTTGCGGTCGTTGCCGGCGCCGTACAGCAGGCTGCTGGTCAGCCGCAGGTTGCGATCCAGGTTGTAATTGAGGAACCCGCCTCCTACCAGCGTGGAATCGATGTCGGTGAAAAGGGGCTGCTGCAGCACTTCCTTATCGCCGCCTGCCTGTACACCACCAGCGAACCCCGACAGGCCGCTGCCCCATGACGGCTTCTGCGCACCGGATGTGTCCCTTCCAGGCTCGAGCGACAACAGAGGGCCGAACTCGATGGCGGGATGCTGCGAAAGGTGCATGCCGAGACTGGAGCCGGAAACGAAGATGCCGTTACTCCACTGCATTTGAAGCAGCGCCGAAAATTCGGTCTTCCGGCGTGCGGCCCCTGTATACAAAGGGCGCGATGCCACGCCAAGACCGACATACAAATCGCGGCTGCCGTCGGGCATCATGCGAAGGCCGGGGGCTTGCATCTCCGCGGCCTGAAGAGCCGGTAGATTGACGAGCCCGCACAGCGCAGCCAGCAAGGCAAGAGGAAGGCGCAAGGCGTATGTCACGATGAGGTTCTCCCGAAAAAAAAAGAGGAGGCCATCGGGCTGTGGGCTACTTCGCTTTGAAAAACCAAATTGCCTGATCCGTCTGACCAGGCCGTATTGTAGAGGCTATTCTTCCGCTTTCCGGCGGAGAGCAACGGAAAGGGCGGCATGAGAGTTTCGCCGATGCTCACGCCACCCTCTTCATTAAGGCAGCTTGACGAATTCCACCGGCAGTGACGATGCCGGCACAGTGACCAGCGAATGCTGGTTGATATGCGCCGCAATGCACATCACGTTCGGCCCAGGATCGGTGATCCTGTAACCGACTTCAATGCGTTCCGGATTGTTGCGTTTGCTGACCTTTTCGATATTCGTGCTGCCGCAGGTCACCGATTCATTGCCGATGAATACGCCGAGCACCATATGCTGTGAAAAGTCTACTGCCGGTGCAGCGGGCGCGGGCTTCAGGTTGGCGACATGCTGATTCCACACGCCGAGCCAGTCAGTCGAATTCCTGATCGCCACAAACCGCTTGTCTTCGATTGCGGACGCAAATATCGTCGGCTCCAGTTTTGAAAAGGCGATATCGCCTTCGCTCTGCGCTGAGCCGTTTCCGGAAGAACTCAAGTGAGTAGAGCTGCTAGCGGAGCCCCCGCCTCCGCATCCTGCCAGAGCAAGGCTAAGCGCTACACAAATGGACAAAATCCTTAAACTGGTGTGCATCGTAATTTTCCCGAAGAGTGGTCGATAAATGCTGGCAGCGTCATCGCCTTTGCCATTGCGTGCATCTTAAGGTGAAAGTCGCCACAAAATTGTTCAAAAATTGTAGCCACTTTGTACAGCCCGGAATTTCAGCCACAATACACGCCACGCGCAGCGTTTTTTCTGCAAAACTATGCGGCGTCCGCGCCGCCTGTCCCGTGCGCCGGCTGCGGCAGCCATCAAGAGGTATTTCATGCATCGCGTCATGCTCATAGAAGATGACCAGAAACTGGCATCGATGATCGCCGAGTACTTGTCGGCTTACGAATTCGAGGTAGAAGTGGTGAACCGCGGTGACCGCGCCATGACCCGTTTCCGCAGCATTGCGCCGGATGTGGTGGTGCTGGACCTGATGCTGCCGGGACTGGACGGCATGGTCGTCTGCAAGCAGTTGCGCGAGTCCAGCAAGGTGCCCATCCTGATTCTCACCGCACGCGGAGATACCGCGGATGAAATCGCCGGCCTGGAGCAAGGCGCGGATGACTATCTCAGCAAACCGATCCAGCCGCCCGTACTGCTAGCCCGCCTGCGCGCGCTGCTGCGACGTGGATCGCAGAATGTTTCCTTGGAATCCGGCGAGCTGGTATTCGGCGCTTTCCGCCTGTCGAAGGAAAACCGTACCGCTTACTGGCATGACAAGCAGGTACCCCTCAACAGCTCCGAGTACAAGCTGCTGTCGTTGCTTGCCGATTCCGCCGGCAAGGTGCTGTCGCGCGACGAAGTGTTGAGGCGCATGCATGGCGTAGAGTTCGACGGGCTCGATCGGCGCATCGATATCGCGGTTTCTCGCCTGCGTCGCAAGTTCGACGACCACAAGGCTGAGAAGATCAAGACCGTGTGGGGCGAAGGCTACCTGTTCAGCCCGGCGGCCTGGGAGTAGCGTGCCGAGCTGCGCATGAATCGCATCTTTCTCCGAATTTTTCCGTTGATCATGCTGGCGATCGCGATCGCGGCCATCGCTATCTATTTTGCGATCTTGTACCTCTTCGGCAATCCCATCGAGGACATCGCCCGCAAGCAGGCTTCCGGCCCTATTTTTCTGCTTGAGCATTACGTCGACCAGGCGCCCTCCAATGATTGGCTGGCACGGCTGAACAAAGTCAGGGAAATATCGCATCTCGATATCGAACTGCTTCCGCTTGCGTCCGCCAGCCAGGCGATGAACGGATTGGACAAGGACCAGCGGGCCGCACTCGACCGCGGCGACATCGTGCTCGACATTCCTGGAAAATCCTTTCTGCGCCGCGTTGACCTCGCTGGCGACAGGTACATCGGCAGCGCCGAAGAAGTCATCCACGTGCGCAAACTGCCGATCGATGTCGGACTGGAACTGAAGATCGAGGGCACGCGATACCTGATCGTTCTGCTCTGCCTGTTGGTTCCGGTGGCAATCTGGTCGCGGCTGCACTGGAAGGAACTGCAGCAACTCTCGGCAGTAGCGAATCGTCTGGGCGAGGGCAACCTGTCGGTTCGCGCGCACACAAAAGAAACTTCTAGCATCCATCCACTGGCACAATGCATGAACCGCATGGCGGAACGGATCGAGGGATTGCTCTCGGCACAGAAAAGCCTGCTGCATTCCGTCTCGCATGAATTGCGCACACCCATTTCTCGTCTTGAATTCGGCCTCGCACTGATGAAACGAGCGGAAAAAAAAGCCGATATTGAAGCTCGAGTACGATCGATGGAAGAAGACCTTCAGGAACTGGACGAACTGGTAGAGGAATTGCTAAACCTGACCAGGCTGGAACAGCGGGAATCACTCCAACGATTGGAGTTCGATCTCGACGATGCGCTGCGTGAAACAGTCGCAAAGCTGGATCATGTCTTTAGTAGCACTACCCTGCGTCTGGATATTGCAGCAAATCTCGGAGTCATGATCGGCGACCGCCGGCTGATTCAGCGCGCGGTGGGCAATCTGCTAGCAAACGCGGCCAAGTACGGCAAGGAACAAGTGATTCTTTCAGCAAAGCGAAGCGACAATGGCTCTCTACATGTATCGGTGGAAGACGACGGCCCCGGCATTCCGGAGGAGGCGCGCGAAAAAGTCTTCGAGGCCTTTTACCGCCTGGACAGCAGCCGCGAAAGGGGAACCGGCGGCTTTGGCCTGGGCCTTGCGATTGCGCGCAAAGCCATAGTGCTTCATCACGGATCAATTAGTGTGGAACAGTCGGCCGTTCTAGGAGGCGCGGCGTTCGTTGTACGCATGCCTGGCTGACGCAAACAACGAAGCGGCGACGCATCAGGCCTGCCACACTCCATACCCCGCTTCGCGCAAGCCAATCCCCAATTCGACTTCCATGTCGCGCGCGCCGTTATAGGGCATGGGGTTGTACATTTCGTATAACTGCGGCAGTAGGCGCAGCCCGTATTTCTGCACAAAACGGTTCGCCTGGATGCCGGCTTTATGCTTGTCGAAACGGATGTCGGGATTGAGGCCGGTCATGCCGACGTAGACGCAGGGCTTGCCGGCGAAATAGTCCGGATTGGATTTCCTGAAGCGCGGCTCATAGAGAACGTCGGCCGACAGTTCCACGACGTAGACGTAATAGTGATAGCGGCGCGCCATCCTGTTTATTCTCTCGGGCGCGCCGGCTTGCTACTTCCCCTTCTTCATGTAAGCGTCCATCGGCTTTACATTGCCGCAGTCGGCAGCAAGCCATTTTCCGGAACTCTCATGATGCTGCTTGACGGGCTGGCCTTGTGCCGTGCCGGTGAAGTCATAGGTGGAGGTGAAGCTCTGGTCGCCGCTGAAGGCGCCCTTGACCTTGCCGGTGCCTTTCATCAGCGGGCCGTCGCACACGATATCGAGTGAATAGGCATTGCCAGAGCGCTGGTAATTCTTCGCCTGGCAACCCGATTCCTTCTGGTTCATTTCGGGCGGCTCGTTGCGCTCCGCCATTTCCTTGCTGATGCAGACCTTGGTCACCATGCCGCCATCCTGAAAGGTCGGCATGTCGATGCCCATCTTGCGCATCTGCTCCAACTGGGCGGGCGGCACCTTGGGCATGTTCTTCACCATGTCCGACTTGAGCTTCATTTCCCATAGGCCGGCTTTCATCTGCCCTGCGGCATATGCAGAAGGGGACAGGCATATCGCGGATATGAGCAACATTGGTATCAAGGTTTTCTGCATGGCGGCTCCTAGTTGGCAGGAAAACCGATGGTACTACCGAACAATTTCCCTCACAAGCGGCCGTCCACGCAGATGCGCTCCGGCGTTTCCCTTGTCTAACATTGCGCGGCAAGCTGGCTGGAAAACCGGGCTTTATGCTAGCCTTGCTGCTTCGATTTCCGCCCAACCATGTATACGCGATTCTTCAACCTGGACCATGCGCCGTTTTCCATAGCGCCCGATCCCCGCTATCTCTATATGAGCGATCGCCACCGCGAGGCACTTGCTCATCTGTTGTACGGAGTGAGCGGGGGCGGTGGATTCGTGCTGCTGACAGGTGAGATCGGTGCGGGCAAGACGACTGTATGCCGCTGTTTCCTGGAACAGATACCTGAGAACTGCAACGTTGCGTACATCTTTAATCCGAAGCTGACGGTCAGCGAACTACTGCAGTCGATCTGCGAAGAATTTCATATTCCAGTCACGCAGAAAGCAGGTGAAATCCCGGCACTGAAGACCTATATCGACCGGCTTACGGAATTCCTGCTGGCATCGCATGCAAAGCATCAGAACAATGTGCTGATCATCGACGAGGCTCAGAACCTGTCGCCGGATGTCCTGGAACAACTGCGCTTGCTGACCAATCTCGAAACAAGTGAGCGCAAGCTGCTGCAGATCATTCTCATCGGCCAGCCCGAGCTGCGAACCATGCTCGAGCGCCCCGACCTCGAACAGCTCGCACAGAGGGTAATCGCGCGCTATCATCTGGCCCCGCTGTCTGCGGCGGAAACCGCGTACTACATTCATCACCGCCTCTCGGTGGCGGGAAAGACATCGGTTCCGCCTTTCCCTTCCGGCCTGATGAAGAAAATCCACGCCATGACGGGGGGTGTTCCTCGCCGCATCAACCTTTTATGCGACCGTGCCCTGCTCGGCGCCTATGCCGAGGGCAAAACGCAGGTCACCGAAAATATATTGCGCAAGGCGGCGCGTGAAGTCTTCGGTCAAGGCAAGGCAGTGTCCAAGCGCTTGCTCGGCTTGCGCCATCTCGCCAGCGCAGGCGCCGCCATCGCCATGCTTGCCGGTGCCGCGTGGATATTCAATGCCGCCGACCCTGCCCAGCCTCCGCAACGTGCGGCTGGCAAGGCCGGCGGCGCAATCACGCAGGCTGCGCCCGCCTTGTCTACCGCCGTTGCTGCCCCCACAGACCCACGCGGCATTTTTGACAGCAGCGAACGCGATGAGGCCGTACGTAAGCTGGCGCTGCTATGGGGTGAAACCCTACCTCCCGGCGATGCGTGCAAGTCCGTCAGGGAAAGGAATTTGCATTGCTATACCGCAGCAGCAATCGACCTCGACGAACTGCGCCGGCTGGACCGCCCTGCCATAGTGGCCATCTACAACGATGCGGACGACCGACGCTATGCCATTATTCGCGCATTGGGGAAAAGAACCGCTTCCCTGGAATTCGACGGCAAGCGGATGGAGATGAAGCTGGCGGAATTTTCCCGGCGTGCCCGGGATGGCTTCGTCACCCTGTGGAGGGCGCCGTCCAACTATCGCGACTATCTCGCCGCTGGTGAAATCGGCGAGGAAGTCGACTGGGTTGCGCTGCAGTTGGCCCGCTATTACGGCGAGAAAGATCCGGCCGGCCCGCGTCAACTGGACAGCGAACTTATACGCAGGGTGCAACGGTTCCAGCTAGAGAACGGTATCAAGGCCGACGGTGTGGTCGGCCCTCGCACCTACATGCAACTCAACCGCGTGGCAGGAATCGGCGAGCCCGCACTGACGGGCCTGCCGGCAGCGAAGCCACGCAAAGGATAAATCGATGTCCTATATTCTTGACGCCTTGAAAAAAGCGGAAGCGGAACGCAAGCTGGGTTCCGTGCCGGGGCTGCACAGCCAGCCCGTCGACTTTGCAGCGAATTCGGAAGCGCGCACGCCTTGGAGAAATTCATGGCTGTGGGCCGCTCTCGGAATCACGCTTTTGCTGCTGGCAGCGGCTGCCTGGTATTTCCTTGCTTCTAAACCTGCGGTAGCGCCGCCCGCGCCCGCGATGGTTCAAGCTCCTCCGGTTGCACCGGTCGCGGCTGCCGCTGTGCCTCCCACGCCCGCTGAACGTCCTATACCTTTACCACCTGAACCGGCAGTTAACGACACCCCAAAGCCACGTGAAAAAGAAGACGCACCTCCTCCGAAGGCGAAGAAAAAGGCGGCACGTGTCGAGAAGGAGAAAAAAGCTGAAGAGCCGGTCGTGAAACCCGCTCCGCCTCCAATGTCCAGCTCCGATTTCCTCGCCGTCAACGACATGCCTCCGCAGGACGCGCCATCGCTGACGATAGGGGGCTATATTTATTCCGCCAAGCCGGCTGACCGCTCGGTGCTGATCAACCAGCGCCTGGTGCGCGAGGGAGAACTGGTCTCGCCTGACCTGCGCATCGAGGAAATTGCCCGGCAAGGCGTCATCTTCAGCTACCGTGGTCAGCGTTTCAGGAAGAGCTACTGACCTTCTTCATCCGCCTGCCGCAGCAAGCGGCTTAGTTCACGGCTCCTGACTGCCTGCGGCAAAGCGTCCGGCTTCGGCTTGGGTTTGGCCTTGGCCGCAGTTTTTTCAACTGTTTTTTCCTTGGCAGGAGTTTTCTTGGGTGCCGGTTTGGGCTCCTCGGGTTCTTTGGTGCTTTTCTCCGTGTTTTCAGTACGCTCTGGCTCGCTTTTCACGGGCACCGCCTTGTCAGCGACTACAGAGGGTTCTGCCGGTGCGCCATTCTGTTCGCCCGCATGCGCCACCGCGCCCGAACTGTGCATAGGATCCGCGTTAGGAAGTATCGGCGCCGGCAGAACCACTGGCGCCTCCGTCGTTACCGACGGGGTGCCGCCATAGGACAACTCCTCCACGCTGGTGCCGAACTGCGTCTCTATCGGCAACTCCGTCTCTTGTCGCTCAAGCCCGATCATCTCGGCGCCCTGGTTGAC
>JAQSWC010000076.1 GCA_029266815.1 Paucimonas sp. | reverse complement strand
CAAGTATTTGATAAATAAGAGGAAAAAATATCTCATCTGTCTTATATAAGAGCATGGTGCTCCGCGCAAAAAATGCCTATGATGTGGTCAAGAGTTCATAAATAGGTGTGCCAACTCAACATAGGAGAATTTCTCATGGCCTCTCGCGAACAACAAATCCGGCAGCTTGCTGAAGACTGGGCGGAAAATCCGCGCTGGCAAGGAATCAAGCGCAATTACTCAGCTGAAGAAGTGGTGCGTCTGCGTGGTTCCGTACAGATTGAGCACACTCTCGCGAAGCAAGGTGCCGAGAAACTGTGGAAGTTGCTGCAGGACGAGCCTTTCGTCAATGCGCTGGGAGCGTTGACCGGCAACCAGGCGATGCAACAGGTGAAGGCCGGTTTGAAGGCAATCTATCTTTCCGGCTGGCAGGTGGCGGGTGATGCAAACCTGGCAGGTGAAATGTATCCTGATCAATCGCTATACCCGGCAAACTCGGTGCCGATGGTGGTCAAGCGCATCAACAACACCTTTCAGCGTGCAGACCAGATTCAATGGTCCGAAGGCAAAGAAGATATCGATTTTTTTGCTCCCATCGTTGCCGATGCGGAAGCGGGTTTCGGCGGTGTGCTCAATGCATTCGAACTGATGAAATCGATGATTGAAGCCGGCGCTTCGGGCGTCCATTTCGAGGACCAGCTTGCTTCGGTGAAGAAATGCGGACACATGGGCGGAAAGGTACTCGTGCCTTCGCGGGAAGCAATTGAGAAACTCACCGCGGCACGCCTGGCGGCAGACGTATCCGGCACACCGACATTGATCGTCGCTCGCACCGATGCCGAGGCGGCCGATCTCCTGACCTCCGATGTGGACGACAATGACAAGCCGTTCTGCACTGGCGAGCGTACGGTGGAGGGCTTTTTCAAGACGCGTCCGGGCATCGAACAGGCAATTTCGCGTGGACTTGCCTACGCGCCTTTTGCTGATCTCGTATGGTGCGAGACCGGCAAACCGGATCTGGCGTTCGCGAAGAAATTCGCTGAAGCGATCCATGCGAAATTTCCGGGGAAGATGCTGGCCTATAACTGCTCGCCGTCTTTTAACTGGAAGAAGAATCTCGACGATGCCACCATCGCCAAGTTCCAGCGCGAACTGGGTGCCATGGGATACAAGTTCCAGTTCATTACGCTGGCCGGCTTCCATGCCCTGAACTACTCCATGTTCAATCTCGCGTACGGCTATGCCCGCAACCAGATGTCGGCTTTCGTCGAGCTGCAGGAAGCGGAATTCGCCGCTGCGGAAAAGGGCTTCACCGCAGTCAAGCATCAACGCGAAGTCGGCACGGGTTACTTCGATGCCGTGACCCAGGCTATCCAGCAGGGGCAGTCCTCTACCACGGCACTTCATGGTTCTACCGAGAACGAGCAGTTCTTCGACAAGAAAGTCGCCTGACGCTCTCTTGCGCGGTGATGAGTAACGTTGACTGCGCCTCCTGCGGGAGGCGCAGTTTTTTTGCGTGATACGCATGATGGAAGCCTATAATTGCGGCTTCAATCCTGCTGCCTGCGTCTCGCCGCACGCTTCCTCATGCTTAGCTACCGTCATGCCTTCCACGCCGGCAATCATGCCGACGTCCTCAAACACATGGTACTGGTCCACCTGCTCAATTACCTGAACAGGAAGGACACTGCCTACATGGTGATCGATACCCATGCTGGCGCCGGGCTGTATTCCCTCGACAGCGGCTACGCGCAAAAAAGCGGCGAGTGCAAAACCGGTATCGTGCCCCTGTGGGAGGGCGACGAACTGCCGGAGATGGTGTCCGACTACATGGATATCGTGAAGGCTCTCAATCCATCAGGCGAATTACGGTACTACCCGGGTTCGCCGTATATCGCGGAAAGCATCATGCGCGAACAGGACCGCTTGCGCCTCTTCGAACTGCATCCAACCGACAGCAAGGTATTGGACCAGAATTTTCGCCAGCTCGAAGCCCAGTCCGCGGCCGTGGGAAAGCGCGGCCGGGGCAAGCGCGTGATGATCCAGCGAGACGACGGCTTCCAGGGTCTCAAGGCCTTGCTGCCGCCGCCTTCCCGGCGCGGCCTTGCATTGATCGATCCGCCCTATGAAGTCAAAGACGACTACCGTAAAGTGACCGATTCGCTGTCCGAAGCGCTCAAACGCTTCGCCACCGGAACCTATGCGGTGTGGTATCCGGTACTGCAACGGCTGGAGTCGCAGAAGCTGCCGGACCGACTCAAGCGGCTCGATGCCACGTCGTGGCTGCATGTCACGTTGTCCGTCAGCGGACCGACGCCGGACGGTTTCGGCCTTCACAGCAGCGGCATGTTCGTGATCAATCCACCGTGGACTCTAGAAGCTGGGCTGCGAAGCGCCATGCCTTATCTGGCCAGCAGGCTGGGGACAGGCGAGGGCGCACGGTTCACTCTTGAAACCGGTGGCGTGTAGAGCATTGCGAATGCATAGCGTTTCCCTCTGCACGCGCGTATAAAATTCTGCAAGAGATGTTTGGGACCGGTCCGCAGGGCAGGCAGGCAAAGAATGGACAATAGAGACGAAAGTATGATGAAGCCCGGCCAGGCGCCTCGGCTCAGGGACTTTTTCCTCGCCCGCCAACCCATACTAGATCGCAGGCAGGATCTGGTCGCCTATGAATTGCTGTTTCGTGCTGCCGCGCACGGCCCTGCCAATGTGACAGACGACCTGGAGGCTACTGCATCCGTGATTGCCCATGCCGCTGAACTGGGTCTGGGCAACGTTATCGGAGAATCACTGGGCTTCATCAATGTCGATGCTGCAGTGTTGATGAGCGACTTCGTGCGTTTTTTGCCGCCTCAGCGGGTGGTTCTCGAAATTCTCGAGACGGTGAAGGTGGACGATGCCGTTGTTGCCCGCGTTACCGAACTCGCAGGGAAGGGATATACCTTTGCGCTCGACGATGTCGTGGCTGATTCCGAAGACGTGCGCCGGCTTCTCCCGCTGGTATCCATTATCAAGGTCGATATTTCCGGCATGGATTATGCCCAACTGACGGCATTGAGCGCGCACTTTCGAGTGCAGGCAAAGAAGCTGCTGGCCGAAAAAGTGGAAACAATCGACGAGTTCCGGAATTGCCTCGAGCTCGGCTTCGACTATTTTCAGGGATACTATTTCGCCAAACCCGTCATCATGAGCGGGAAAAAACTGTCGCCCTCGCAAATGGCGATCATGCAGTTAATTGCCCAGCTTGGAGCCGAGGCAGATACGACGGAGATTGAGCGGAGTTTTAAGAGCGATGCGGCGTTGAGCCTGATGTTGCTCAGGCTGGTGAACACGCCGGCGATTGCTGGCGGCACGCGTGTCGATTCGCTGGCGCAGGCGCTGATGCGAATGGGCCGCCGGCAACTCCAGCGCTGGCTTCAGATACTTCTGTATGCGAATCCCGGCGTGCAGGGGCAAAGCATGTCGCCTTTGCTGGCACTGGCCACCACACGCGGCAAGCTGCTGGAATTGCTGGCCGAGAAAATGAAGTCCGACGACCGCGCCATGGCAGACACCGCGTTCACTGTCGGCATCATGTCACTGATGGATACGCTGTTCGGCGTGCCGATGGAGAAGATCGTCGACGACATGTCCGTCAGTCCGGAAGTGGAGGACGCGCTGGTAAATCGTCGGGGCACTTTCGGCGAGCTTTTGCAGTTGGTGGAAAGCATGGAGAACATGGCGGACCTGGATTCCCGTCTGTTGCCGGCGCTGCATGCCCTCCGACTTACCAGCGACGAACTTTACGCGCTCCAGGTGTCGGCCTTCGAATGGAGCGACAAGATTGCCCGCCACGCGGGCTAATTGATTTGTCTCCTGATTTGCAACGCAAAGCGTTTGGCACATTAACCCGGAAAGCTAATATCTCTTTCATGAACAAAGCCTTCGTCAAGGAAACCGATGCCGATGAGGACGATGACGGTGTCATGCCGGAAATCCCGGCCGGCACCAAGAACTACATGACGCCAGAAGGGCACCGCTGCATGAAAGAGGCGTTGCTGCGTCTGATCGACGTTGATCGGCCGGAAGTGGTGAAAATCGTGTCGTGGGCAGCCTCGAACGGCGACCGCTCCGAGAACGGCGACTATATTTATGGCAAGCGGCGGCTGCGTGAAATCGATCGCCGCATCCGCTTTCTGACCAAGCGGCTGGATGTGGCTGAAGTGGTCGATCCGGCTCTGCACCACGGCAGCGACCAGATTTTCTTCGGGGCCACGGTGGACTATGAAAACCGCGAGGGGGAAAAGCACACAGTCACAATTGTCGGCGTCGACGAAATTGATCCCTTGAACGGCAGGATCAGTTGGGTGTCGCCAGTGGCCAGAGCGCTGATCAAGGCGCATGCGGGCGACAGCGTGACATTGCACACGCCGGGAGGCCTGGAAGAACTCGACATCCTGGATGTGCGCTATCCGGCGCCTTGACTCGCGGTTGTAGTCGCCGGGAGATTAGCCACGCTCACGAAGGATGCGGGCGACGCCGGGAATGCGATGCACATTGCGCATCAGCCGCGCAAGGTGGATGCGGTTCTCCACTTGTACCGTGAAGCGCAATTGCGTCATGAGCTGGGGATCTTTGTCCTCGTCCATGCTGACCGCAGTGATGTTCGCGTCCGATTCGCCGATCTCCGCTGCCACTCGCGCCAAGACACCTTTCTCGTTCTTCACCAGCAATGTGATGCGGCATTCGAAGCGGCGATTGACTTCCGGCGCCCATGTCACATCGATCCAGCGGTCGGGTTCCTTCGTGCGCTGGCGCTTGGCAAGCTCGCAGTCGGCCATGTGAACAGTGATGCCCTGATCACGCTTGAGTTGCCCGATGATGCCATCTCCGGGAATGGGTTGGCAGCAGGGCGCAATGTGCACGGATATCCCCTCGCTGCCGTAAATTGCAACCGGATCGACCTTGCGCGCGAGGATGCTCCCACTGCCGTCAAGCGCCAGCTTGGGAGGCGCATCGCCCTCGATCAAGCTGAGAATGTGGCGCGCTACCAGCGTCGCCATGCGCTTTCCTACGCCGATGTCCGCGTAGAGTTCGTCAAGCGATTTCGCGCTCGATTCGTTCAGCAGTTTTTCGCAGAGTTCCGGAGGCAGGATCGGATCGAGTTCGAGGGCGGTCAATGCCTGGGCAAGAAGGCGTTTGCCAAGCTCGATCGATTCCGCGAGATTGATCGTGCGCAGATGATGGCGGATCGCCGAACGTGCCTTGCCAGTGCGGACGAAGGTAAGCCAGTTGGGACTCGGGCGCGAACTCGGCGAGGTGATGATCTCGACGATATCGCCGTTCCGCAGCTCCGTACGCAAGGGCACCTGCTCGTGATTGATCTTTGCCGCGATCGTGTGGTCACCCACGTCAGTGTGAATCGAATAGGCAAAATCGAGCGCCGTGGCGCCGCGCGGCAGCGCGATGATCTTGGATTTCGGTGTGAAGACATAGACCGCATCCGGGAACAGGTCGACCTTCACATGCTCGAGGAATTCGGCTGAATCACCGGTCTGCTTCTGTATGTCGAGCAGGGATTGCAGCCAGGCATGGGTGCGCTGCTGCAGATCGGTCAAGTTGCCGTCATTGTTCTTGTACAGCCAATGCGCAGCCACGCCGGATTCGGCGACGCGGTGCATCTCCTGGGTGCGGATCTGGAATTCGACCGGCGTGCCGTAGGGACCGATCAGTGTGGTGTGCAGCGACTGATAGCCGTTCAGCTTGGCAATCGCGATATAGTCCTTGAACTTGCCGGGCATCGGCTTGTAGAGCGCATGCAGGGTGCCGAGCGCGACGTAGCAGTCCGCGAAGCTCTCCACCACCACGCGGAAACCGTAGACGTCCAGTACCTGCGAGAAGGAAAGATGCTTGCTTCGCATCTTGCGATAGATGCCGAAAAGCGTCTTTTCGCGGCCATACACCTCGGCTTTGATGCCGGCGGCTTCCAGCGTGCCGCTGACGGTGTCGAGGATTTTGTTAACCACTTCGCGACGGTTGCCGCGTGCGGCCTTGATGGCCTTGGTAAGGGTGCGGTAGCGAACCGGGTACAGATGCGAAAACGCCAGATCCTGCAATTCGCGGTAGAGATTATTCAGGCCGAGCCGATGCGCGATAGGCACATAGACTTCCATCGTTTCCCGTGCAATACGCCGTTTCTTCGCGGGCTGCATCGCGCCCAAGGTGCGCATGTTGTGGAGACGGTCGGCCAGCTTGATCAGTATGACCCGCACGTCGCGCGCCATCGCCAGCAGCATCTTGCGGAAATTCTCGGCTTGCGCTTCGATCTGGCTCTGGAATTCGATTTTTTCCAGCTTTGACAGGCCATCCACGAGCGTGGCGACCTGGGGTCCGAAGCGTTCGATCAGTTCGTCCTTCTTGACATCCTGATCTTCCATCACATCATGCAGCAGTGCGGCCATGATGGCCTGCACGTCCAGCTTCCAGTCAGCACAGATTTCGGCGACTGCAATGGGATGGGAAATATAGGGTTCCCCCGACATACGCATCTGACCAAGATGCATTTCGTCGGAGAAGCGGTAGGCTTCCTTTATTTTCTTCAGCTCGGCCGGCGTCAAATACTCGGCCAGCTTGGCTACCAATTGGGAAAAGGAAGCGACGCCACTTCCCAGAGGAAGAATCGCGGCGTCAGAAGAGGGGAAAATCGGCTTGGCGCCGCGATCCTGCCGAGCGCCACCGGAGGTTGCAGCCGATATCGTGGAATCCGTTTGAGTCAAATTCATTACACTTCAATCAGCCGCGAGAAACGTTGTTTAGGTCGGGACTTTCTTCAGCATCTCAATACCAACCTTGCCGCTAGCGATTTCGCGCAATGCGAGAACCGTAGGTTTGTCCTTGGCCTCAATCTTGGGTGTATGGCCCTGTAGCAACTGACGCGCACGATACGTAGCAGCAAGCGTCAATTGAAAGCGATTGGGAACCTGCTTGAGACAATCTTCGATGGTAATGCGAGCCATGAGTACTCCTGGATGAGATTAACTTAAATTCGAGTGAATGCCCAGTTGGGCGAACAGGGAAGTGTTGCGTGCAGCTTGTTGGGCGAACCGGCAACGGGTTGCAGAGACGATGGCGCACAACTCGCGCAAGGCGGTGTCAAAGTCCTGATTGATAATAACATATTCGAATTCCGATGCATGCGCGATCTCGCCTCCGGCAGCCAGGATTCTGCGGGTAATGACATGAGGCTCATCCTGTCCGCGTTTCTTCAATCGTTCCTCCAGCGCGGCGATCGATGGGGGCAGGATGAAAATGCCGACCGCATGCGGAAACTGCTTCTTTACCTGCTGCGCGCCTTGCCAGTCGATTTCCAGCAGCACATCGGTTCCTGCCTTCATCTGGTCTGCAATCAGGATGCGCGAGGTGCCGTAATAATTTCCATGGACCTCGGCGGATTCCAAAAATTCACCCGCAAGGCGGCGCGCCCTGAAGTCCTCAACTGTCGTGAAATAGTATTCGCGGCCATGCTGTTCCTTTGGCCGCGGCGCGCGAGTGGTGTAGGAAATGGAAAGCTTGATGGCAGGCTCCTTTTCCAGCAACGCGTTGACAAGCGTGGACTTGCCGGCGCCGGAAGGCGCGACCACCATGAAAAGGCTGCCTGAAGATGCCTGTGAGGCGGACATGAGTAAATCCTGAATGTTGCCTTGAGGATACATTTTAGCCTACAAAAGAGATTTGGCTGGAATTATTCGAGATTCTGCACTTGCTGGAATTATTCGAGATTCTGCACTTGCTCGCGCATCTGCTCGATCAGGAGTTTCAAGGCCATTGAGGCATCAGCCAGTTCCTTGATGGCTGCCTTGGAACCGAGGGTGTTTGCCTCCCGGTTTAGTTCCTGCATCATGAAATCGAGGCGCTTGCCGACCTGACCGCCTTTCTTGAGGATGTGGCGAGTTTCAGTCAAATGCGCGCTCAACCTGGACAATTCCTCTGCGACGTCGATACGGATACCGTACATCGTCACTTCCTGACGAATGCGTTCCATGATTTCTTCGCGCGAAGGAGGTACGGAAGAGTCGCCGTCGGCAAGGGAGATGCCGAGCGCTTCCTGCATGCGGTCTATCGCTTTCTGGCGGAACTGCGCAAGGACCTCGGGAATCAGCGGGGAAATGCGCTGAACGATGGCTTCCATGTCCGATACACAGTTGAGCAGAACCTGTTCGAGTGCAGTGCCTTCCCTCGCACGGGTTTCAATAAAGGCCTTCAAGGCATCCTGCATCACGGCAGCTACTTCAGTTTGCACGCTTTCGCGGGCGAGATTTTCTTCTTCCAGAACGCCGGGCCAGCGAAGAATGTCATTGATAGACAACGGCGCAGCGTCGGCAAAACATATCTTTAATTCCTGTTGCAATGCAGAAAGCGAAGTCAGCACTTCGGTATTCAAGGCCTGAGCACCTTCAGCCTTTACCTTCCGGCCGAAACTGACCCGGCACTCGACTTTTCCCCTGGTAATACGCCCCATGATGGCTTCACGCAACGCCGGTTCCAGCAAGCGCAGTTCGTCATTGATGCGGAACTGGAGGTCGAGGAAGCGTGAGTTAACGCTTCGTAATTCAAGTGTCAGTGTGCCCGCTGAGATTTCTCGTGTCAGCGACGCGTAGCCGGTCATGCTGTGTATGGTCAACTTTTTATCCTTGTTTCTTCTTTACAAAACAGCGATTTATACAGACAATTGAATCCGATGCCTTAAGCGGACGATGGAAAACGTCGCTTCTACACCTCAGGACACCATGGCTGCTCAAAACAATGCTCCCTTGCCCGACGGGCTCGAGATCGCCGGATACCGCATTGTAAAGAAGATTGCGTCCGGTGGCTTCAGCATCGTCTATCTCGCCTATGACGAAGACGGTAATGCCGTCGCCATCAAGGAATATCTGCCAAGCTCGCTGGCGCTCAGGCAGCCGGGAGAACTGGCGCCCACCATCGCCCCCGAAAACCTCACCACTTTCCGCATCGGGCTGAAGTGCTTTTTCGACGAGGGACGCGCATTGGCGAGGATTGCCCATCCGAATGTCGTCAGCGTACTGAATTTTTTCCGCGCCAATGAAACGGTTTACATGGTGATGGCCTATGAATCCGGCCGTTCGCTGCAGGATCACATCATCCGCCGCCGCGATAAGGGCGAGCGTCCGCTGGTATCCGAGCGCTTCATCCGCAAGATGTTCAGTCAGGTGATGAACGGCCTGCGCGAGGTGCACACCAACAAGCTTCTGCACCTGGATCTCAAGCCGGCGAACATCTATCTGCGCGTGGACGGTACACCGATTCTTCTCGATTTCGGCGCCGCACGCCAGACATTGCGCGCTGATGCGCCGAAGTTGTACCCGATGTACACCCCTGGCTTTGCCGCGCCCGAGCTATATGTAAAGAACGGCAATCTCGGACCGTGGACCGATGTTTACAGCATCGGCGCGTCGATTTTCGCCTGCATGGTTGGTGCACCGCCTCAGCCGGCCGACCAGCGCAAGACGAACGACAAAATGGACGGACATCTTCGCAAGCTGGAAGGTATCTATTCAACCGAGCTATTGCAGGTGATACGCTGGACGCTCGCGATGGACCCGCTCGCCCGTCCGCAAAGCGTCTTCGCCCTGCAAAAGGCGCTGCGCGAACCGGCCGCGCCACTCGCTGAAGAAAACGGGGTGCTGGATAATGTGAAGAACAAGCTGCGAGGCCTGATTGGCGGCATCGGAAAGAAGCTGCCTACGGCCACCACTACAATCCAGGAACATACGCGGTAACAGGAAAAGGCTTACGCCATGCGATTTTCAGTCTATCAAGAGAGCCAGATCGGTGGTCGCAAGACCAATCAGGATCGCATGGGCTACAGCTTCACGCGGGACGCGCTGCTGCTGTTGCTGGCAGACGGCATGGGAGGCCATATCCAGGGTGAAATGGCAGCGACCATTGCGATGCAGACCATAGGCACGCTATTCCAGCAGAATGCCAATCCCTACGTGAAGAAGCCCGAGAAATTTCTCGAAGAGAGCTTCTTTGCCGCGCATCGCGAAATCCATCGTTATCGTGCAATCAACAACCTTCCCGAGACACCGCGCACCACCATCGTCGCCTGCCTGATTCAACACAACAGCGCGATCTGGGCGCACTGCGGGGATTCGCGACTTTACTGGATGCGCAACGGCCAGATTTTGGCCCGCACGCGCGACCACTCTCGCATAGAAACACTGATTGCGCAGGGTAAGGTGGATCCCTCCGAGCGCGATACGCATCCGGACCGCAACAAGCTTTTCAATTGCCTCGGTGCTCCCAATATGCCTTTGGTGGAGATCTCGCGCCGTGCGAGTCTGCAGGCTGGCGACGTCATGCTGCTTTGTTCGGACGGGTTGTGGTCCATGCTACCGGATCATGTTTTGGCCCAGACCTTGCAAAGCGCGACCATCGTGCGGGCGATCCCTGAATTGATATCCAATGCTGCTTCGATTGCCGGAAAGAACAGCGACAACGTCACCGCGCTCGCGATGATGTGGGAAAGCAATGAAGTGACCTCCAACCTCAATTCGACGACCATTTCGACCAAAACGCTACCGATCGGGTCGGTCACCACGACCATCCAGGCACCGCGTCATGCGGATCTGGATAATGCCGATCTCTTCAACGATAACGAGATTGAAAAAGCGATTGAAGAAATTCGCAGCGCCTTGGACAAAACCACCAAGATCACTTCCAAAAACTAAACTACATGCCTGCAGAAATCCGACCCAGCGGCCGCGCCGCTGACGCCTTGCGTCCTGTCCGTCTCACCCGTCAATACACCAAGCATGCCGAGGGATCGGTGCTCATCGAGTTCGGCGATACGAAGGTCATCTGTACGGCGAGTATCGAGGAGAAGGTTCCTCCATTCCTGAAAGGCAAGGGGCAAGGTTGGCTCACTGCGGAATACGGCATGCTGCCGCGATCCACGCACACCCGCATGGATCGCGAAGCCGCGAAAGGCAAGCAGTCCGGCCGCACGCAGGAAATTCAGCGGCTGATTGGGCGCTCGCTTCGGGCTGCCTTCGATCTGGATGCTATGGGCGAACGCACGCTGCACCTGGATTGCGACGTGATCCAGGCCGATGGCGGTACGCGCACTGCGGCAATCACCGGCGCGATGGTAGCGGCCTATGATGGCTTCGACCGGCTGGCACGCAGTGGCGCAATTGCGGCGGTTCCGATGCGGCACTTCGTGGCCGCCATATCGGTCGGCGTCTACCAGGGAACGCCGGTACTCGATCTTGACTATCTCGAAGATTCCGGCTGCGACACCGACATGAATGTGGTGATGACCGATGACGGCAAGTTCATCGAAGTGCAGGGCACCGCCGAAGGCGAAGCATTCGACAGGGAAACAATGGATCGCCTCCTCGATCTGGCTCAGTCCGGCATCAGAAACCTGAACCAGTTGCAGAGACAGGCGTTGGGACTAAGCAGTTAATGACGCCGTTCTCTGATGGCTGCCCCTTGATTGAAGGCGGCTCTGCCTGGCTGTGGGATGATCCGATCATCCAGCGTATTTCCCCCGCCAAAATGCCTTTCCAGCAGAAGACGTGGCGACATAGAAAAATGGATTAACAATGACCAGAACCGTAGTGCTGGCGTCCAACAATGCCGGCAAGCTGAGGGAATTCGCTGCCATGTTGGCGCCCCTTGGATTCGAAATGAAGCCGCAGGCAGAATTCAATGTGCCGGAGGCTGATGAGCCGTATGCGACTTTCATAGAAAACGCTTTGGCTAAAGCGCGCCATGCTTCTCGCGTTACGGGGCTGCCGGCGCTGGCCGATGATTCCGGCATTTGTGCAGATGCGCTGAAAGGCGCACCGGGTGTGTATTCCGCGCGCTACGCAGGCTTGCCGAAATCCGATGCGCGCAACAACGAAAAACTGGTTGCGGAATTGAGCAGCCATGCGGACAAGTCCGCTTATTATTATTGCGTGCTGGTCTTCGTGCGTCATGCCGACGATCCGCAACCCATCATCGCAGATGGGCGTTGGGATGGCGAAATCATCGCCGAACCGCGCGGGCAGGATGGCTTCGGCTACGATCCGCATGTCTGGCTGAAGGATTTGGGTGCAACCGTCGCGGAACTTCCTTCAGACCTGAAGAATCGTTTATCCCACCGCGGCCAGGCGCTGCGCGCGTTGATTGCAAAGCTCGTATAGCTTAGGTAGTTCAGATGATTCCCATCAAGCCGCTGGTAACTGGTGCCGCTGACCGCGCTGCCTCGCTGGATTCGGCAACCCGCTTTCTCCGTCCCGGCGCGATCTCCTTGCCGTCCCTGCCGCCGCTGTCCCTCTATGTGCATTGGCCTTGGTGCGTCCGTAAATGCCCATACTGCGATTTCAATTCGCATGAAGCCAGGGGTGAAGTTCCTGAACAGGAATATCTTTCGATGCTGCGCCTGGATCTGGAGAGCGCGCTGCCGCTTGTCTGGGGACGCAAGATCTATACGATTTTCATCGGTGGGGGAACACCAAGCCTCATGTCGGCAGCAGGGCTGG
>JAQSWC010000075.1 GCA_029266815.1 Paucimonas sp. | reverse complement strand
CTCCTGCATCACGATGGCATCGGCACCTTCGGGAATCGAAGCTCCGGTGAAGATACGAGCAGCAGTGCCCGGCAGCAGCGGCTCTGGCACATGGCCTGCCGCGACGCGTTGGGAAACAGGGAGAGTTGTCGCTCCGCCGGCGCAATCTACAGCCCGGACTGCGTAACCGTCCATCTGCGAGTTGTCGCTGCCCGGCACATCGATCTGTGATTGCAGAGGTGCTGCGAGCACGCGGCCCAGCGCGTCAAGCGTCGGCACAGTCTCCGTTTCCCGGACCAGGCGTGCGGAAGCAAGAAGCAAATCCAGTGCTTCCTTTGCAGACAATCTGGTTTGCTTTTCAGTCATGCCGATTCGTTACGCTCAAAGGCAACTAGGGAAACTTAAAGGCCGGTATGCCCGGCAATGAAAGTCTTGACCAGATCGACGTTGGCGGGCATGACGTCGAAACGCTGCGGCAATGCCTCGATATTCTCGAAGCCGCTCGGGCGTTCTGCGTCGCATCCAAGTGCCTCACGTATGGTCTCATTGAACTTGGCCGGCAGCGCCGTTTCCAGCACGATCATCGGGACGCCCGGCGTCAGATGCTCGCGCGCGACCTTCACGCCGTCGGCAGTATGCGTATCGATCATCACGCCGTACTTTTCGTAGATATCCTTTATGGTATTCACGCGGTCGGCATGCACCGATTTGCCCGACAGAAAACCGAATTGCGCCACGCGCTTGAATTCGTCGCCGTCGCTGCCCGGTTTACCGGAGAGATCGAAGCCGCCCTGCGTTTCGACTTTATGGAACAAGGTGCGCACGCGCTCGGCGTCGCGATCCAGCAAGTCGAACACGAAACGTTCGAAATTCGAGGCCTTGCTGATGTCCATGCTCGGACTGCTGGTGTGATACGTCTCGGCCGACTTGCGAACGCGATAACTCCCGGTGCGGAAGAATTCGTCGAGAACGTCGTTCTCGTTGGTGGCGGCCACTAGCTTGTCGATCGGCAGGCCCATCATGCGCGCAATGTGACCGGCACAGATGTTGCCGAAGTTGCCAGAAGGGACGGTGAAGGAGACCTTCTGGTCGTTGGAAGTAGTCGCTGCCAGATAGCCGCGGAAGTAGTACACCACCTGAGCCACCACGCGTGCCCAGTTGATGGAGTTGACCGTGCCGATCTTGTGGCGGGTCTTGAAATCGAGATCGTTGGAAACGGCTTTCACCATGTCCTGGCAATCGTCGAACACGCCTTCGACGGCGATATTAAAGATGTTCGGATCCTGCAGGCTGAACATCTGCGCTGTCTGGAAGGCGCTCATCTTCTTGTGTGGCGACAGCATGAAGACGCGGATGCCCTTCTTGCCGCGCATCGCGTATTCGGCCGCGCTGCCTGTATCGCCTGAGGTCGCGCCGAAAATGTTCAACTCGGCATTCTGCTTGGCCAGCGTGTACTCGAACAGATTGCCGAGCAACTGCATCGCCATGTCCTTGAAGGCCAGCGTCGGCCCGTTCGACAGAGCTTGCAGAACGAGCTTGCCTTTCTGCCCGTCTTCCAGCACTCGCAGAGGCGTGATCTGCGAGGCATCTTCGTCCTTGCGCGCATTGCGGTAGACGTCAGCGGCATAGGTCTTGTGCGTCAGCGCCTTCAGATCGGATACCGGAATATCGGTCGCGAATTTCTTCAGCACCTCGAGGGCAAGATCCGCATAGGAGAGCTTGCGCCAGGCATTCAGCTCGGCGTCCGAGACTTTCGGATACTCGGTCGGCAAGTAGAGGCCGCCGTCAGGCGCCAGGCCGCCGAGAAGGATTTGGGAAAAAGACTGCGCCGCGGCACGACCGCGCGTGGAAAAATATTGCATACCGGGGAAAAGGGAGGATTTCTCGAGAAGCGTCATTATAAGACCCATTTCGGGTCCAAAGCCGCTTCGTCGGGCATTCCGCGCCATCAGGCCGGATTTCGGCCTTGCAAAGAAGGCATTACACGTAAGTAGTGCTTATTCGTCTCCAGCGGCTGGCCAGTCGCGGATATAGGCCTTCAGCATCTTGTTTTCGAAACTTTGTGCCTCGAAAACAGCTTTCGCCACGTCGTAGAACGACATCACGCCGAGCAGGGTTTTTGCGTTCACCACCGGCACGTAGCGCGCATGCCTCTCCAGCATCAGGCGGCGCACCTCGTTGACTTCGGTTTCGGGCGTGATGGTGATGGGATAGTCATCCATGTGCTTGCGCACTGTGCCCTCCCCGACGCCGCCGCCGTTCTCATGCACCGCGCGCATCACTTCACGGAAGGTCAGCATGCCGACCAGCTCGCCAAACTCCATCACCACCAGCGAACCGATATCCTTTTCCACCATGATGTCTACCGCTTCACGCAAAAGCTTGTCGGGAGTCACGGTGTAAAGGATGTCGCCTTTTACCTGGAGAATTTCGGAAACTTTCATGGGTGGCCCGCTGGTTGGAGTGGCTTCAAATGTAGCCGAAGTCATATCAAAAATCCAGCTTACCGCTTTGAAGCCGAGAAATAGCTGGACAACGTTTCTCCAAGGCCCGCTTGAATCGCGACATCCAGCTTGGCCTCAAGTCCGGCATTGCCGGTAGGACTGAACATGAACAAGCGATAAACATCGCCCAGAGTCAGTTTGTCCGGATTGATGAGCAGGACCCATGAGTCGAACCGTTCCTCGCGCGTTGCGCGTCTCCGCAGCACGGCGGGCTTATCGGGCCGTATGCGGCCCACCCACCCCGCATCGAGCATCTTCTGCAGCAGGCTCTCCGATTCGTCGAAACCTAGCCGCGTCCTTTCCCGTATCTGTCCCGCACCCAGCGCAGCGATATCGTTTTCGGCCCTCGCCTTATACAACACCTCCAGGATTGCCATGGCGTCGGCAAAGGCATGCATCGGGGAAGCGACATGCCACCAGCGTTCGTACTTCACCACCGGCAGGGAAGCTGCAATCACCGCTCCGATCAGTGTGATCAGCCAGGAAAGATATATCCAGATCAGGAAGATCGGTACCGCAGCCACGGCGCCGTACACCACGGTATAGCTCGGGAAGCTGGCGATGAAGACTGCAAACAGCCGCTTGGCAATCTCAAATGCAACCGCAGCTACCAAGCCGCCCCAGATCGCGTCGCGCCAGTCGACGAAGCGATTGGGAACCAGCGTATAGAGAAGCGTAAACGCCAACGCCGTCAACGACACGGAAACCAGCGTGTAAAGCACGGCACCTACCAGCGGCATGCCCTTCATCATGCCGCTGGTGGCGGAAAAAAGATACGACGTCATCGACATCGACGCGCCTATCAGTAAGGGGCCGAGCGTGACGATGGCCCAATAGACCACCACACGCTTCGCCAGCGGCCGCTTGGCACGCACACGCCAGATGGCATTGAACGCCTTCTCGATGGTATCCATCATGGCTACCGCGGTGAAGATCAGGACGATGGCGCCGATGGCCGAGAGGCGGCTGGCCTTGGCGGAAAACTGGTTGAGATAGCCGAGAATCGTGTTCGAGATCGATTTCGGCATCAGGCTCTGAATGAAGTAGGCCTCAAGCGATGCCCGGAAGGTGTGAAACAGCGGGAAGGACGTGAAAATGGCAAGCGCAATCGTCAGCAAGGGCACCAGCGCCAGCACGGTGGTAAAGGTGAGGCTCCCGGCAACCTGCGGCAACTGCTCTTCGTACAGCCGGCGCCGCGCGAACCAGAACATGTCGACCAGCCCAGCGCTTCGCAGCGCGGACGATGAGGCGCCGTGTCCGTGATGGAAGGTCAATGGCATGAAATTGCGCTTATGTAATGCGATCGATTGAGAACGGCCTCTATAATAACAAGCATGCAATATTCTTCTCTGTCCATCCTCGTCCTTTATTACTCCCGGCACGGTTCGACGCGCAAGCTCGCCGAACTCATCGCCCAAGGCATTGAAAGCGTGCCCGGCTGCGATGCCCGCTTGCGTACGGTACCGCCTGTATCGACCGTGACGGAAGCCACCGAACCCGCCATACCTTCCGAGGGCGCGCCTTACGTTGAGTTGAGCGACCTTGCGGAGTGTGCCGGCCTGGCGCTGGGCTCGCCGACCCGCTTTGGCAACATGGCCGCGCCGCTGAAATATTTCTGGGACGGCACTTCGTCCGACTGGCTGGCCGGCACGCTGTCGGGCAAACCGGCCTGCGTGTTCACCTCTACGGGAAGCCTGCACGGCGGACAGGAATCGACTCTGCTCAGCATGATGACCCCTTTGCTGCACCATGGAATGCTGCTGCTTGGCCTGCCTTACACTCATCCTGAACTGATGACCACCGCCAGCGGCGGCTCTCCCTACGGCGCCACGCACTGGTCGGGAATCAATGGGAACCAGCCCCTGTCCGACGATACCCGCAAGCTCGCTATCGCCCTTGGAAAGCGCCTGGCCGAGACTGCAACGAAACTGGGCATGCGACATGACTGAAGGAATGCAAAAATTCTGGCATCGCTGCAGCGTGGGAAGCCTGGTGGCTTTAATCCTGCTGTGCGTGTTGTGGGAGACCTGGCTCGCGCCGCTGGGAGACAAATGGCTTGCACTTAAGGTGCTGCCTCTGCTGTTTCCCCTACGCGGCGTGATCAAGCGCGATGTATACACTATGCAATGGGCGTCCATGCTGGTGCTGCTGTACTTCATCGAAGGCGTTGTGAGGGGCACGGCCACCTCTGGCTACGATGCCGGGCTTGCTGCAACCCTTGCCCTGATCGAGATCGGACTTGTGGTCACGTTCTTCCTGTCGACCCTGTGCTATCTGCGCCCCTACAAGCGGGCTGCAAAGCAATTGGCAAAACAGGCCATCATGAAAGCCGCAGACAATGAATGAATTTCTTGAAGCTTGCCATGCAGCCGTCGGCCATGACCATGTGCTGACCGAAGAAAGCGACAAGGCCGGCTATCTAATCGACTGGCGCCGCCGCTATGCCGGCAAGGCTCTCGCGGTGGTCCGTCCGGGGTCCGCTGAAGAAGTTGCTGCGATCGTCAAGCTCTGCGACCGGTTCCGGGTTCCGGTGGTTCCTCAGGGCGGCAATACCGGACTGGTGCTTGGCAGCGTGCCGGATGAGAGCGGCACCGCCATCGTGCTTTCCACCCGGCGCCTGAACCGCGTACGTGCGGTGGATGCAGTGAACAACACGATGACGGTCGAGGCCGGCTGTATTCTTCAGGAATTGCAGCAACGTGCGGAAAATGCGGATCGCCTTTTTCCGCTTTCGCTGGCGGCGGAAGGAAGTTGCACAATCGGCGGCAATCTCGCCAGCAATGCCGGTGGTACTGCCGTACTGCGCTACGGAAACAGCCGGGAGTTATGCCTGGGGTTGGAAGTCGTCACTGCGAACGGCGAGATTTGGAACGGGCTGCGCGGACTTCGCAAGGACAATACCGGCTACGATCTGCGCGATCTGTTCATCGGCGCCGAAGGAACGTTGGGCATCATCACTGCCGCGGTCGTCAAGCTGTTTCCCAGGCCGAGGGCGCAGCTCACGGCGCTGGCCGCGATGACCTCGCCCGATGCGGCGCTACGTCTGCTCACGCTGGCCCAATCCCATTGCGGCGCATCGCTTACTGCTTTCGAACTGATGTCGGACACCTGTCTGCGCCTCATCGAAAAGCACTATCCGCAGATGCGTTCACCGTTCGGCCAGGTGCATGCCCAGTACGTCCTGCTTGAAATATCCGACTCCGAATCGGAAGAGCATGCACAGGCGCTGCTCGAAGGTTTGATCGGCGCCGCGCTGGAAGATGAAATCATTGAGGACGCGGTGGTTGCGACTTCTCTCGCGCAGTCTGCCGCTCTGTGGAACCTGCGTGAACACATTCCTCTGGCTCAGGCTGACGAAGGAAAGAACATCAAGCACGATGTATCGCTGCCCATTTCAGCCATCGGTGAATTCATCCTCGAGACTGACGTCCTGTTGCAGCAGCATTTCACTGGGTGCCGCATGGTGACTTTCGGACATCTCGGAGACGGCAACCTCCACTACAATGTCTCCGCGCCCGAAGGTGTGCGCGACGACGAATTCATCGCGAGCCAAGACGAGGTTAACCGCGTGGTTCATGACAGCGTGCATCGGTTCAACGGTTCGATCTCCGCCGAGCACGGCCTGGGCGCGCTCAAGCGCGACGAAATTCGCCGCTATAAGCAGCCTGTGGAAATGCAATTGATGAAATCAATTAAGTCGGCCCTGGACCCGCTAAATCTGATGAATCCGGGGAAAGTGATCTAATTCTCCAAGGAAATCCGATGCTCAGACCGTCCTCTCTGGTTGTTACGTTGCTGATCTGCCTGCCTCTACCGGCCTTCGCCGTATTCAAATGCGAGGCCGGAGGCAAAACAATCTACAGCGACACGCCATGCGCCGGCGGAAAAATGACTCAACTGAACAACCTGAGCGCTCCGACCGCCGCCGATGCAGCAGACGCCAGAATGGTCGCAGAAAGACAGCGGCGCGAAGCCAAGGAAATTGATGCGCGGCGCCGCAAGCAGGAAGCACAGGATGAAAAAGACCGTGAACGCATCGCCAAAGCGGCAGCGAAAAAGCGGGAACAGTGCGCCAAGCTGGCACTGAAAGGAAAGTGGGCGGCTGAAGACGCTGCAAAAGCGACCGGCCCCAAGGGTGAAAAGCTGAAAGTTCGCGCCCAGCGCAGTGCCGAGACCTATGCCGCCGAGTGCAAAAACCTCTGATCGAGCTGCATGCGGATTTATCTGGCGAGACTCTGCATCATTCCGCGCAGGCGGAAAAGCGTCCTGACGATCCGGCGCTCCTGATGCGCAGGATCATTTATCCAAAGGCTGGCCAGCCGCATTCGCCTGCGCAGTGCATTTTTCAGAACCAGGCTTGGGTTGCGCAACACCCCGAAGAACGATCGATAGATCGTTATCTGATCGAGGTCTCGCTGTTTGCCTTGCAGACGGAATTTGTAATCGTACCTTCCCCACATGAAGTGGAACTCTCTTCCACCGCGCTCTATGCAATCGCAGACAGTCATGTAGCAGCATAAGGTGCCAAGGCGGTAGTCGTCATAAGCCGAATCGTGGCCGATGATGTCCATGAAGTAGTGATCGCCCACCTGCGTATTGATGACACCAGCGGCAATGCGTCCTCCTATGGTGATCGTGCCGATCGTCCCCGCCTCCTTGAGCAGCCGCATCAGGCGCCGGACGGTTCTTTCATCGTTTCCGGACTGCTTGGCCTTTTTTGCCATCCTCTCTGTGTTCAGGCGGATGATTTCGCGAATCTGCGATTCCTCAATTTGCTCACCTGTCCTGATTTGAAAACAGAAATCTGGAATCTCGCGCTTGAGCCGGTTGAGGTACCTGTTCAGGAAACTTCGTGTCGATTTGCCGAAACCTGAGCGGTACTCGTCTACCGTTGCCGGCAGCGCCAGGACGATATCTTCGGATAGATTGAATTTCTGACAGGGTCGCAGCAGACCGCCTACATCACTGATCACGCTGGGAAAGGTAATCGACGTCACCCGACGATAGCGCGCAAAAATGTACTCTGCAAAGCGGCCTATCTCTTCTTCGCTGATCGCGATTGCTTCGTTGACTACTTTGACGCCGCTCTGATGAAAGCGGAAAAGAAGCACTGCCTTGATCACGCCATCCACTTTCGCCACATAGGTGTTCACTTCCTTGACGTCGTCTACTGAGCGGAAGTGGGCCAGGGATGAGTAGATGCTCCCGTATAGCTGCACCAATGCCAGCTCTGCAAACGGAGGAATTGAGTCTTCGTAAACGACGATGGAGGCTTCTACCTGGTCCGCTTCCGCCTTCCGGAAAGATAAAGGCGC
>JAQSWC010000074.1 GCA_029266815.1 Paucimonas sp. | reverse complement strand
CCCTGTCTGGATTCTTGATACGCCGCTCTGCCTCTTCCCAGCCGCGGCCCGAGAACACGGGTTGCGTCACATGAGATGAGAGTTGCAGCTTGCCGACGCGCGTACGGAATCCGCCAACGTTCAGGTCGCGCACCTGCACCATGCCGACCCGCAATGGCAGGCCGAAGCCCTCGCGCGACAACCGCTGCGAAGCTCGCAGTGCAGCCGCAGCAGGCACCTGGAATTCGTCCGGCACCGCGAAGGTGGCGCCGTCGCCGCCGAACACAAAGGGAAGATCGACAGAGCGATCGATATTGGAAACAGCGGCAATGCAGGCCACGCCCACTGTGTTGACCGCCTTGTACGACCCGGATTCGATGGCCTTGGTCGACCCTGCGATGTCCGCAACAATGATCCACCAGTCTCCGGGCAGATCGACATGGGTTGACGTGTCCGTTGCTTCCGCAAACGATGCGCGAGACGGGAGGTTGCGGTAGAAGTCGACGGAGCGGGGTGAATTGGTTGGCATCACGCTAGCTATATAACAGGCGCAGGCATCCTGTGTACAGGCGTCTGCTGTCGTGCCGCGTCATTTCCAGTGCCGGTATTGCGGGCAAAGTCGTCAAATTCCAATATGCCGTACCGACAAACGAGCATGAGAAGGTGACAGCGACTTAAGGGTTCCCTTGACCAAAAGCAACATATCGGGCTTTTGACACTTGTTTTCAATTTCCACCTGGCAATTTATATTGCCGTATGTCAATATGAAGTCGTCTCCTCAGTTCTATGAATTGAGTTCAACCCGCTCCGAAAGGGCGGGTTTTTTATTGATTTAACACAAGTTCACCATTAGTTGCCTTGCGGAATGATCGTTCATGATCCATGCTGGAAGTGCACCAAAATAAATACCCAAGTCATGGGACGAGGAGACAAAAAAGCCCGCGTGGCATGAGCCGCCGGGCTTTTTCTTTATGCCTCGGCAAATTGGCTGCCTTCTGAAACAGCTTGCGACCGCACATGCTTTCCGCATGCGAGTGAAACATGTCGCGGGAAAGCGGCTCGAACCGACAAACCATGCCCGCCCGCTGTTGATGATCTTCCGCCGTTTCGTCCTTGCCGTCCTCGTGCTGGCCTGCGCAGCCTGCAGCAAGCCCAATTGCGACCCGCATTTTGCCGACGCCGCGAAACCCGTCCTTACCAATCCCGCACTTGCATCCAGGACCGACCTGCTCTGCTATGAAGGCTATGCCGTCATGCATAGCGGCGCGTCCCGCACGCCACTGTGGGTGGCGGAACACCTGACGAGCCAGCGAGTCGAGATGGCCAAGACAATGAAGCGCAAGAATACATTTCACGCAGACGAAAACCTGTCTCCCAATGATCGCGCGGAGCTGGCCGATTATGTACGCTCCGGATATGACCGAGGACACATGGCGCCTTCCGGCGACATGCCGACCGAAACCGCGCAGTATGAAAGCTTCTCGCTGGCGAACATGATTCCGCAACATCCGAAGAACAACCAGATACTGTGGGAAGGCATCGAAGACGCAACACGCGATCTGGCGCGCGAGACAGGCAGCATCTTTGTCATCACCGGCCCGATCTTCGAGGGCAATTCGCTGAAACGCCTGAACCGCCGGGTACTGGTGCCTACCTCGGTATTCAAGGCAATATACGATCCGGGGAGACAGGCTGCCGGCGCCTATGTCACGCGCAACGCGCCCGGCATGGAATATCAGACCCTGTCGATCGCCGCACTGGAAAACCGCATCGGCATCAACCTGTTTCCGAAAATGCCCGCGCAGATCAAGGAAACCGAAATGCCTATGCCGACACCGACGCCGCACCGGCAGCGCGGCAACAAGAATGCACCGGTCGAAGTCGAATGACGGAGGAAAACATGCAGCTTATCCAGCCTTTTCAAAACTCCGAGGAATCGGCGTCGATCGACGAGCTCACGATTGAAAACGGTGAAGACCGGATTGCCATCTACGGTTCCATCAATATCACGCGCGATCGCCAGGGACTGGAATATGCCCGGCAGCTCAAGTCGGTGCTCGATGGCATGCTCAAGATACTCAATTCGGAAAAGCTGCCGGAGCATGTACAGAACTCCCCGACCGACGAGACGGAAAACCCGTTCAAACGATAATCAACGTTGCGCAGGCCAATCAGTATCTGCTGCCTGCAGATAGGCGGGTGCGACTTCAGACAGGCATGCCCTGTAAAATTCCGGATTCGCACGCAACCCGACTGTCCAGGAAAGCCTCATGAAACCCGCCCGCACCCTCACCTTCAAATGCAAGAAATGCTCGAAGCCGGTCACGTTGTATCTGCAAAAGGTATCCGCCTGTTCCCATATCCAGCCTTACCAGGGCATCTGCAAATGCGGTGAGTTATTGCGCCACGCCATCGGCGAAAAAGCCGCAGTAGAAAGCTATCTTGCCGCCCCCGAAGGAACATGGTCCCATCATCATTAACAGGCTAGCGAGCGAGAACTTTGCTCGCGCTGGCTGATCGGACAGGCATCGACATTTGCCGGAGCGATGCCATGAGCCAGGAGCTAGCCAGGGAAGCCGCAGACAAATTCATTGCCGCCCTTCATCAGCTGGAAGAGGGCGACGAGCAGGCGGTAGAGGATATTGCTGATCTCTTTTCCGACCAGGCCGCACTGTCGAACTCGATCATCATGCAGGATCGTGCCAAGCATGAGCGGATGGGACGTGAGGACATTGCCGCGTTCTGGCATGAATACCGTGCCACTTTCAAGGCAATCCATTCCGAATTCACCGACATTACGCTCGGCGAGCATGCAGCCGGCCTGGTATGGCATTCCACCGGCACCGATGCGCAGGACCAGGCGCTCGATTACCGCGGTATCAGCTTGCTGACGTTCGATGATAACGGCAAGATCCAGCGCTTCAAGGCCTATTTCGACACCGAGCAGCTTCCGCGTCAGCGCGCGCAGTAGACACGGCCCAGGCTCGACGTGGAAACAATCGCAGGCTTCGATGCCACTTTTCTTGCGCGTGTGCAGTTCGGGTTCACGATCGCTTTTCACATCATCTTTCCCACTTTCACGATCGGGCTCTCGGCATACATTGCAACGCTCGAAGTGTTGTGGCTGAAAACCGGCAAGCCGCACTATCACACGCTCGCGCACTTCTGGACCAAGATCTTCGCTGTTTCCTTTGCCATGGGTGTGGTGTCGGGCATCGTCATGGAATACCAGCTCGGCACCAACTGGAGCCGTTTCGCCACCGTCATCGGCAATACGCTGGGGCCGCTCTTCAGCTATGAAGTGCTGACGGCATTCTTCCTGGAAGCGAGCTTCCTTGGCATCATGCTGTTCGGCTGGAACCGCTTTCCGCCGCGGCTGCATACGCTGGCGTGCATCATCGTTGCGGCGTGCATCATCGTCGCGTTCGGAACGGCGCTGTCCGGATTCTGGATTCTTGCAGCCAATAGCTGGATGCATACGCCTGCTGGTTTTGCGATGAAGGACGGCGTCACTTATCCGGTCGACTGGTGGCAGATCATTTTCAATCCCAGCTTCCCTTACCGCTTCACCCACATGATGATCGCCGCCTATCTCACGACCTCGCTGGTCGTGCTGGCCACCGGCGCGCGCTACTGGCTGCAGAAGCGCTTCACGGACGAGGCTAAAACCATGGTCCACATGGGCCTCGGCATGCTGGCCGTGCTGGCGCCGCTGCAACTGGTGGTAGGCGATCTGCACGGACTGAACACCAGCCGTCATCAGCCGGCGAAGGTGGCCGCGATAGAGGGGCATTGGGATGGATCGAAGCCGGCGCCATTGATTCTGTTCGCGTGGCCGGATGAAAAGGAAGAGCGCAATCATGCGCAAGTATCCATACCTAAGTTGGGCAGTCTGATCATCACGCACGATCCCAATGGGCTGTTTCCCGGATTGAAGGATTTTGCGCCGCAAGACCGGCCGCCGGTCAAGCCGGTGTTCTTCAGTTTTCGTTTGATGGTGGGGTTGGGTTTGCTGATGATTGCCGCCGGCCTGATCGGCGCGTTCCTGTGGTGGCGCCGCAAGCTGTTCGATGCACACTGGTACCTCAAGCCGCTGACGCACGCGTGGCCGCTCGGCTTCATTGCGATTCTTGCGGGATGGACAGTCACTGAAACCGGGCGCCAGCCCTGGATTGCCTACGGCGTGCTTCGCACCGCCGACGCGGTATCGCCGGTGACGGCCGCGCAGGTCGCGACGTCGCTGGCCTTGTTCATCATCGTGTATTCCGTCGTGTTTTCTATCGGCATCTGGTACATCAGCCGCATGATCGCCAAGGGGCCGCGTGGCGTGCCGACCAGGCCGGACGACCTGCCCAACCGGCCGCTGTCGGCCGGCAGGGATGTCTCAAGGGATACGCCATGAGCGATACCGGATACTGGTTGCCGATCATTCTGTATCTGCTGGTCGGCTTCGCGGTAGCGATGTATGTAGTGCTGGATGGCTTCGATCTCGGCATCGGGATTCTCTTTCCCTTCTTCAAGAAGGAAGAAGAGCGCGACCAGATCATGAATTCAGTGGCGCCATTCTGGGACGGCAACGAAACCTGGCTGGTGCTGGGAGGCGTGGCCTTATGGGCGGGCTTCCCGAAAGCCTTTGCCGTGATTCTCCCCGCGCTGTACCTACCGATCATCGTGCTGCTGCTGGCGCTGATCTTTCGTGGCGTTGCCTTTGAATTCCGCTGGGTGGCCAAGCCGCATCACCGCAAATGGGATATCGCCTTCGCCGCAGGTTCGACCATGGCCGCCTTTGCGCAAGGCCTGATGCTGGGCGGGGTGCTGCAGGAAATCACCGTGGCAAATTTCCAGTTTGCCGGCCGCCCGCTGGAGTGGCTAACCCCTTTCTCGATCATGTGCGGTTTCGGCGTGGTAGCCGGCTATGCATTGATCGGCGCCGCCTGGCTGATGATGAAAACCGAAGGCGAGGTGGAGCAGCATGCCCGGCGGCTCGGGCGGCCGCTGCTGTTGCTCCTGCTGGCCTTCATCGCGCTGGTCAGCATCTGGACGCCGCTCCAGGTCGAGCGCATTGCCGAACGCTGGTTCAGCCTGCCGAACATGCTGTTCCTGTCGCCGGTGCCTTTTGCCACACTGCTGCTGGCCGGCTTGCTCTGGCACGGTATCCGCAAGGGCGCAACCCTGCTGCCGTTTCTCTGTGCAGTCGGCCTTTTCCTGCTGGCTTATCTCGGCATCGTGATTTCGAACGTGCCGTACCTGGTGCCCCCGTCGATAACTGTATGGGAGGCCGCTTCTCATCCTTCCTCGCAGCTTTTCTTTCTGATCGGCATGGCTATCCTGCTGCCGATGATTCTGGCCTACACCGTGTTGGTGTTCTGGCTATTCCGCGGCAAGATCCGCAGTGGCGAGGGCTATCATTAATCTGTAACCGACAAGAGGTTACCCGGGAAAAACAACATGTAGGCTGTCTTCATACTTTCTTTAAAGTAATATGGCTCATTCCCGGTATCGATTTCATCGAATGACAAAGAAGCCCTCCAACGGCCGCACGCAAGTTCCAGCCGACTTGAACCTGTATGCCAGCGTATTCAGGCAAAACAGCGAAGCCATGCTGATCAGCGACAGCGCTAATCGCATCATTGCGGCGAATGCGGCATTCACCTCGCTGACCGGTTACACACCCGAAGAAGTCGAGGGCCTCAATCCAACCAGCCTGCTGGCGAAAACGACTGCAGCCGCAACGGTTGCAGGCATCGGCGATACATTGGCCCGCAGCGGACTCTGGCAAGCCGAAGTGGATGGCATTTGCAGGGATGGCCGCACTTACCCCGGGTGGATGACGGTGTCCACAGTGAGGAATGACGCCGGAGACCTCGTCAACTACATCATCACGTTTCGCGATCTCGGTGAGCGCAAGGCCGCGGAGAAGGCGCTTCAGGAAACCGCCCGCCGCTTCCGCGCACTCACTGAAGTCTCACCGGTCGGCATTTTCAATACCGATGACAAGGGCGAGTGCCTCTATGTCAACACGCGCTGGTGCGAAATCAGCGGCCTGACCGCCGAGCAGGCGCGCGGCAAAGGCTGGACGACCGCGCTTCATCCCGAGGATGCGCAGCGGGTGGGCGAGGAATGGTATCGCTGCGCGCAGAACCAATCCCTGTTCCGGCTGGAATACCGGTTTCTCACGCCTGACGGCGATACCCGCTGGGTACTAGGCCAGGCCAAGGCGGAAACCGACGAGCAAGGCAATGTACTCGGTTATGTCGGCTCGATTACCGACATTACCGCCCACAAGAGCACCGCGGCTCAACTGGATCATGTCTCGCATTACGATGCCCTGACCGGCCTGCCTAACCGCTTCACCTTGCGCGGCTTGCTCAAGCAGGCGCTGACGATGGTAAAGAAAGAGCAGGGCCAGGTGCTTGCCGTGCTGTTTATTGACCTCGACCGGTTCAAGACCATCAACGACACGCTGGGCCACAGCATCGGCGACACCGTACTGATGGAGGCAGCCCAGCGCCTGCGTCGCGGCCTGCACGAGAACGACATCGTGGCGCGCCTGGGCGGCGATGAATTCGTGGTGGTGCTCTATGATCTTTCGGATGCAGATGCGCTGGTCAAGGTCGCGGAAAGAATCGCGCATCACCTGTCGCAGCCGTATTCCATCGACGGCAGAGAGCTCCATTCCACCGCCAGCATCGGCATCGCTTGCTATCCGGAGGATGGTACAGACGGCGAAACGCTGATGAAGCATGCGGATGCAGCGCTCCATTTCGCCAAATCCGAGGGCCGCAACAATATCCAGTTTTTCGCGCCCGAAATGAATGCGGCGGCGGCACAAAACCTGCGCATGGATCATGAATTGCGCGTGGCGCTCGCGGAGCGGCAGTTCGAACTGCATTACCAGCCGAAGCTGGATGCGCAAAGCGGCAGGGTGGTGGGCGTCGAGGCGCTGGTGCGCTGGCGACATCCGCAAAACGGTCTGGTGCCTCCGCTGAAATTCATCCCCATCGCCGAAGAAACCGGCCTCATCATCGCGCTCGGCGAATGGGTGATCGACGAAGCATGCCGCCAGTTGCGGCAGTGGAAAAACGAAGGCCTTCCCGCGATCACCATGAGCGTCAACCTGTCGGCCGGCCAGTTTCGCTCCACCCACCTGGTCCAGCATGTAGCCGAGACCTTGGCCCGCCACGGGCTGGCAGGCTCGGACCTTGAACTTGAAATCACCGAATCGGTGGCTATGCGCAATCCGGACAGCGGCATCAAGCAACTGCGCGCATTGCGTGACCTCGGCGTCATCCTGTCCATCGATGACTTCGGCACCGGATATTCGTCGCTGAGCTACCTGAAGCTCTTGCCGATCAATACACTCAAGCTGGATCGTTCCTTCGTCCGCGACATCGAAACCGACGCCAATGACGTGGCGATCTGCACCGCCACCATCGCGCTGGCGCACAATCTTGGGCTATCGGTAGTCGCGGAAGGTGTGGAAACTGCCGAGCAGCATCGCTTCCTCAAGGACAACGGATGCGATTTCCTGCAAGGCTATTTCTTCAGCAAGCCGGTGCCGGCATCGCAGGCTGCGGACTTCATTACGCAAAACACGAGCACGGTGCTCTGAACAATTTCGTTTGAAGTGTCGAGGAATAAAGAGCCGCGACGAGGCTTGTGTCGCTATTCCGACTATTACCCAGCAATCGGCAATTTTGGCGACAGCTTTTTATCTCACTCCCTCCCCTTCAAGGGGGCGAAGGCGGGGTTTCACAAGGCATGTCCTTGTGCCGCCGTAGCCAGAGCGGCTTGCAAGCGGCGAAGTGGAGGGGCGGGGTAGGGATGGGTTGTAACGTATGGCAGAAAGAACCCATCCCCATCCCGACCTTCCCCTGAAGGGGAAGGGGCATTCTTTGTACAGATGTCGATAAAGTTAGCGACTGCTGTGTAATGTTGGCGTCTTCTACCAACGCCACATTTGGAGGTGGCGTTCCTGCAAACCGGGTTATTGCCTGCGCAGATTCATGAAAATATTGGCCGCAAAAGCAACAATGCTCGCCGCCGCCACGATTTCAGAGACCACCAGCACCGGCACGATTTCCTTATGTCCGAACATCAGCACCGCCAGCGCAAACATCATCACCGGCAGGGATAAGTTGGTTAGCCAAAAGTGTGTTTTGGCCAGCCTGCTTTCGCCAGCCTGGGGAAAGACACTGTAGATCAGCCCGGCTAAGGCCATCGTGGTCCAGCCGATCAGGTTGATGTGCGCATGCACGGGGCGCAGCGTAAAGTCTTCCTTCGCCCCCATCACGATGCCCATGGCCACGCCTACGATCAGGTAGACGATGGCGATCTTCAGCCACTTGATGCCGGCATTGGATAGGGCGATAGACTGGTTTGGTAAAGATGTCTGCATGATGCTTCCTCCTTGTATTGCTTCTGTGTTGAATTATTCGGCGACGGCGACTTCTTGCCCTACCAGTCTGGCGGCGGCTGCCACGATGGCATCGGGCTGCGGAATGAAAGCCTGTTCCAGCATGTAGCTTGATGGCGCAGGCGCATCTGGCCCGGTGATACGCACTACTGGCGCGGTCAGCGCATCGAATGCCTTTTCGCTGACGATGGCCGCCACTTCTGCACCCATGCCGCACATGCGGCTGGCTTCATGCACGACTACCACGCGTCCGGTCTTGCGTGCCGAAGCGAGAATCGCTTCTTCATCGAGCGGCTTCAGCGAACGCAGGTCGATCACCTCTGCATCAATGCCCATTTCTTCCAGCTTTGCCGCGGCGTCGAGGCACGTGTTCACCGTTTTTGCATACGAGATCAGCGTGACATCACGGCCGGCGCGCTTGACGGCGGCCTTGCCGAGCGGGATAACGTGCTCGCCGTCCGGCACTTCTCCGGGCATATAGCCGAGCGGCATATCAACGAAGAACAGCACCGGGTTGTTGTCGCGAATCGCCGATTTCAGCAAGCCCTTGAAGTCTGCGGCGTTCGATGGCATCACCACCTTCAGGCCGGGGCTGTGCACGAACCACGCTTCGACATTGTGGTTATGCTGCGCGCCGACCGTCCACCCGCCGCCGGTCATGCCGATCGCCACCATCGGGAATTCGAACTGTCCGCCGGAGATGTAGCGCAGCTTGCCGGCGCTGTTCACGATTTCATCCATCGCGAAACACATGAAAGGTGCAAACAGCAGGTCGACCACGGGGCGCAGACCGGTAGCCGCCGCGCCCGCCGCCGTGCCGGCGATGATGCCTTCCGCCAGCGGTGTGTTGCGCACGCGTTCATTGCCGAATTCCTTGACCAGATCCTGGCGCTTTGTAGCAACGCCCTCGCCGAACATCACCACGCTGGGATCGCGGCGTATCTCTTCTGCCAGTGCCTGGCTGATTGCTTCATTGACTGTAATTTCTGCCATGACGATTTTCCTTTTCCTTATGCGTAAACGTCGGTGGTGAGTTCGGAAGCGGCGGGGAAGGGTGAGGCGTTGGCGAAAGCCCATGCGTCCGCAATCGTCTTTCCGATGCGCTCCTCCATCTCCGCGATGGCTGCAGGCGTTAGCGCACTCTGCTGCACCAGCTTGTTCTGGAGCGCAGCAATCGGTTCCCTCGCTTTCCACGATGCCAGCTCCTGCGGATCGACATAAGCCTGGTCGTCCGGCTCGAAGTGCCCGCGCAAGCGATAGGTGTAAGTCTCCAGCAGGAAGGGCTTCTGGTATTCGCGCACATAGTTGGCCGCTGCAGATGCCGCCGTAAATACCGCTTCCACGTCATTGCCGTCCACCGTGCGGGTTTCCATGCCGTAGTTCTTCGCCCAGTTGCTGACGTGATCAGTGTTCATGGTTTCCTTGCGGTGCACGAAGGCTTGCCACTGGTTGTTCTCGCATACATAAAGAATCGGCAGGTTCCACACTGAAGCCAGGTTCAGCGATTCATGGAAGATGCCTTCGCACGCGGCGCCGTCACCGAAGAAACACACCACGATGCCGGCCTGTTTCAGCATCTTCATCGACAGCCCTACACCGGTAGCCAGCGACAATTCGCCGCCGACGATAGTGGAGGTCAGGATCACACCCAGTTCCTTGGCCGAGATATGCAGCGAACCGCTCTTGCCCTTGCAGTAGCCGTCGGCGCGGCCCATCACCTCGGCCAGCATCTTGCCGGCATCCGCACCGCGCGCCAAAAGGTGGCCGGCGCTGCGATGGTTGGTAAGAATTTTGTCTTCCGGCTTCAGCGCACGTACCACGCCCACTGCCGATGCCTCCTGGCCGACGGAGGTACAAGTGCCGGGAAAGTTGCCGGCAGCGTGCAGCTCGACGATCTTTTCTTCATAGGCGCGTACCAGCTTCATGTATTCGAGCAGGCTGGTAGCGCTGGGGTCCTTCATCGTTTCACTCATGAGTTCCTCGCTAGATGGGGTAAGCAAGGCCGCAACACCATGCTTGCGTGGGCGGCGCTGATTGGAAGCGAAGTCTAAATACGTGCGGAGTGAATTGCGATGGTCTTTTCGATACTTAAGGTTTTTTTAAGCTTGTTTGAATGAAGTTTTAAGAAATTGGGCTTGGGTTGGCGGGTGCCTGCTGTGTTCGGCGGTTTTACCGCGTGCCTGTTGGTGGCGAAGGTGGTCGTCAACGCCGAGCAGGGCGAACCAAGAGCATTCCGCATCGGTTTATTCCCTGTTTCAAATGCTTATTCCCCGAAATCACTCGTTCATCCCTTTGGGGCTCCCCTTTAAAACCTGTCCAACGTACACTTTTCGCGGAATCAGGTTCGTTTTAACCCCTTGATTTCAAAAAGAAATAAAAGTTCGGACCCACCCAAAAGGAGACACACTTGAAAATATTATCGAAGCGGCAATTGGTGCTTGGGCTGCATTTAGCCATGCTCTTGAGCGTGCCGAGTTCACCGGCTTTCGCATCCGCATGTACGAATCCTCCTCCCATACAACTCAGCCGCGCCTCCGCGATAGAAAACCAGCTTCCCTTGCAACGGCCTGCTTACGACAAGCCGACCGGTCACGCGCTTTGCCCAAGCATGTGGCCTTATGCAATTCGTTCCGTCGATGACGCGCTGGTCAAAAAGATCCTGAGCTTGATGCCGCCGCCGGATGCTCTGGCACCTGCCTGGCAAAGTTCGACTGTTTATACCGCCGGGCAGACGGCTTCGTACAATGGGAGGAATTACCGGGCTCGGTGGTGGACGAGTGGGGAAGCTCCTAGATCAGCGACGGGCGTGTGGGA
>JAQSWC010000382.1:1792-4117 GCA_029266815.1 Paucimonas sp. | reverse complement strand
TATGGAATTCAGCCGGCAAAATTCTCGCCGACGATTCTACCTTGTATTTTTAACACCTTGAAAGTGCTTTCCATATTGGCCCGATATGTCTTATGGCACATACCCATTCCCTTGAAAACTGCTATGTTGTAGTCTTGCCGCTCTGAATGACGGCTGCCTGTCCATTGGATCAAACGGCTTTTCAGCGCGGCGTTCATAACGCTCGCATCGGATCTCAATTCCTGAGAACCTTTCTGCGCTCGATCCCAATCGCAATTTGAATTTGGTGCATTTGAATATCTAGCGTGATAACCCGAAAATTTTTCCTCTTATCCGTTCTCGGGGTGCTGGCCGCTATCATCAGTTCGCGTGCGTTCGCGCAGTGGCTGCCTAGCGAGGGAACATTTAGCGCCGACGCAATGACTAGCCAGTTGCCAGAGCAGAAGTGGCCTTACTATCCCGTAACCTTAGCAAGGCTGCCGCGCTACGGGATTCAGCCCCGCACCGCGGAAGAGCTGCGACAAGAAAAAATTACTGCCGTTGTTTCGGCGGCCTATGACCTCGTAGGCCAGAACCGGTACACAGAATCATTGGCACGGCTGAGAGAGCTCGATAACCTGCCTGGAAAGACTGCGGAGGATAGTTATGTCATTGAGCGCGCCCGCCTGGCAGCAGCGACACGTCTCAATGACAAGGCACTGATGATGCAAGCAGCCCAGGCGTTGATGGCGACTGGCCAAACGCCTGTAGCAGAACAGCTGGTGCTTGCCGATTTTCTCGCGCGGACTTTTTACAACGAGCGTTCATACAGGCAGGCCATTCATTGGATCAACCGCTATCTGAAAGAAGGCGGCACCGATGCCGCGCTGAAGGAGGCTTTGCCTAAAGCCTATTATTTCAACAACGAATATGGACAGGCGGCGCTGCTCGCGCGTAGCACCATTGAAGGCCTGGAACGCGAAGGGCGGGTTCCTACAGAAGGGCTGGTCCGAACATGGATAAGCGCCGCTTCCAAGTTAACAGACCATCAGCAATACCTGTCTGCCCTTGAGAAGGCCGCTGCTTACCATCCCAAAAGGGAGTACTGGAATGAGCTGCTGAATGAGCTGGTTGCCTCTCCCGCTTTCTCGGACAGGCTTTTATTTGACGTGTATCGTTTTATGTATGCTGCCGGCCAGATCGGAACGGTGGACGATTATCTCGCGATGTCCAATACGGCCCTGGCAGCCGGAAATTCCGGATTGGCGCAGTTAGTGATCGAGCAGGGATTCGGCGCTGGGATTCTTGGAAACGGTTCGCAGGCATCAAAGCATAAGGCCCTTCGCGAGAAAGTGTTAAAGGCAACTGCTCTGCAAACGAGGAAACTGAAGCTGGAAGAAAGCAATGCGGCCAACTCCAAGTCGGGCGATGACTTGTGTAACATTGGAGAACTTTATATAGACCTCGGCGAGTTTGACAAGGGTACTGCCTTGCTGGACCGAGGAATCCGACGTGGTTATTTGAAATCCATCGATCATTCGAGATTGCGCTTGGGTGTCGGGTATGCCTTGGCAAGACGTGACCAGGAAGCGCTTCGGATCCTCCGCCAGGTGCAGGGAAAAGACGGTGCCATAGAACTCGCGCGGTACTGGCAAATGTTGATAGAAACGCGAAACCGCTCAAAGTCCTGACTTCTTTTTTCCTGCAGTTGGGCTCTTTCGTACCTTGCGGATATCCTTGCTGACAAGACGAAAGTGTGCCGTCAGTACACGGCGCGCCTAGGAAGACTGCCTCGCCGGCAGTATCCTCAGCAGTTTTCCATCGGACTCATCGGTCAATATATACAGCAAGCCGTCCGGCCCTTCGCGCACATCCCGCACGCGCCGCTTCAAATCGGCCAGCAGCTTTTCTTCCCTGACCACCTTGTCGCCCTGCAGTTCAAGGCGGGCCAGGTAATTGAACTTGAGTGATCCGATGAAGAGGCTGCCTTGCCATGCCTTTCCATACTTGTCACTGCGCAGAAAAGTCATGCCGGACGTGGCGATAGAAGGAGTCCAATAGTGCAGCGGTTGCTCCATGCCTTCCTTGCGCGTCAGTCCCTCGCCGATCTTGCCACCGCCGTACTGCTCGCCGTAGGTAATGATCGGCCAGCCGTAATTCTTGCCGGCTTCGGGGCGATTGATTTCGTCCCCGCCTTGCGGGCCGTGCTCGTTCATCCACAGGCGGCCGTCCGGCCCCAGCGTTGCGCCTTGCGAATTGCGATGGCCGTAACTCCAGATCTCAGGCAGCGCGCCGCCATCCTTTCGAGCGGCATAGGGATTGTCCTTGGGCACGCTGCCGTCCTTGTTGATTCGCACCACCTTGCCG
>JAQSWC010000382.1:0-1765 GCA_029266815.1 Paucimonas sp. | reverse complement strand
GCCGTGATGGTTGTCCAGCGTTTGCGCATCCTGCATCCGCGTCATCCGGTCACCCAATGTCAGGAAGAGCGTGCCGTCCTTGTGTTCTACAATGCGGCAGCCGAAGTGTCCTGCGCTCTTCACTTTGGGCCGCTGGCTGAAAATGACCTTCATCTGCTCAAGGCGCCTTGCGTCGTCGGACAAACGTGCCGAAGCTAGGGCAGTGGAATTGCCTTTCTTGCCGGGCTCGGCGTAGCAGAAATACACGATGCGGTTTTTCACAAAATTGCTGTCGGCCACGATATCGTGCAGGCCACCCTGGCCGCCGACATCTATCTTGGGAAGGCCGTTGATCGGATCAGACAGGGTGCCATCCGCATTCACCATCCGCAGCCGGCCCGGGCGCTCGGTGACGAGCATTCTTCTCTTGTCGATAAAGGTCATTCCCCACGGGTGCTCCAGTCCTTCGGCAATGACCTCTGTCCGAACCGACAATCGGTCCTGGGCGAACGCCGTCGGCGCGGTAAGCGACAACAGCAGTGTTGGTATGGTCACTGTGCCGGCATGGAGAAATCTACCTGCGCGCATTGCACTCTCCTAGAGGAATGGGGGAAACCGAGACGAGCCGTGTCCGGCGAACAAAACCATAGCAGAAGTCATGCCGAAGAAAAGCAACCGCAGCATTTTCCGAGCGGCACGTTTTCCATCTGAAAATATTATTCAGCGCTGACATTTGCCGACCGTGATTTCACCAGCATCAGTATGAAGTGGTTGCTCCGACGCGGAAATTCAGGGTTCGGGCGGCTTGGTTAAGTGCATCGATGCGCATTTGCAGTTCCGGGTGCGATGAAAAAGAGTGCAGCCATGCAGACCGCATCCCATCCTCGGATTTCATCGCTTCGAAAAATTCAGTGGCACCGCCGACGTGACCGAAGCGGCAGTTGACTGCCTTCAGTGCGGCACGGTCGGCTTCGCTCTCGCGAGTCTGCGAATACCTAGCGCTGCCGACCTGATTGATGGGCACCAGCACCTGCGTCAGGTCCGAGTGCGAGCCGGTCAGCAGCGATGCCGCCACGACGAATACCAGGCTGCGACCCATCGCCCGTAAATGGTCGCGATTTTTCATGTGGCCGAGCTCGTGCGCCAGTACGAAGGCCAGCCCGTTCTGCGATTTGACTTTGTCCAGCAGGCCGGAAAAAACGAAGATCTGACCACCCGGCAGGATGGCGGCATTGGGCTGCTTGTTCTGAATGAAATGAATGGCGACAGGCTGTCGCAGACCGGCGCATTCCCTCAGTTCATCCGTCATCTGCTGCAGCATGGCCTGGCGTTCGGGCAGATACTGCTTTTCCCGCGCCAACTTGAATGACACTGCTGCATTGATCTTCGCTTCCGTTTCATCGCTCAGGCGATCGACCGTGAAGTCGACGAGCAGGCCGAGCAGCACGAAGGCCATCACCGCCAATGCCCCCATCCCGAACAGAATCAGCAGGAATTCCCGTCCGGGATGAGTGTGGGACACATTGTCGTTGTGCTCCGGCAGCGAAGGCTGGTATTGCATGATGTCCGGCCTTTTCAGCGCGGGTTGTAATAGACCGCCGTACCATAGGCCAGCACTTCCACTGAACTGACGGTGTTCTTTGCCCCTTCCGAAATCGACGACGTTTCGATGCGCAGGTTGATGATCTGGTCGGCGTCCGGGCAGCTTTCTTTCATGCGCAGGATGGCTTCGCGCCGGGCTCGGTCGAGCAGGGTTTCATACGATTGTACGGGGCCGCCCACGATA
>JAQSWC010000073.1 GCA_029266815.1 Paucimonas sp. | reverse complement strand
AGGCCATGTTGCGTCTGTCTGAGATATTTTTTCATTTTTCTACCCTATTTAAAACTGCCTATGCGTTTCAAATTACCCAGATTCATCCATACAAAAAAGGCTTTTCCCACAATATTCTTTTCCGGCACGAATCCCCAGTAACGGCTGTCTGCACTGTTGTCGCGGTTGTCACCCATCATGAAGTAGCTTCCTTCCGGCACGGTACAGGTCACACCCTCTGCATCATAGACGCACATTTTGCGATTCGGGAAATCACGAGCTCCTTGTATAAATCCAGGCTTGTGTTCATCCAGGACGATATTGTGCACCCTTCCGTTGAGGCTTTCCGAAAATTGCTCCGAATAGGTCAACTGCTCCTCATGCAGATAATCGGGCAGCTTTTCATACCTCAGAGCCTGTCCATTTATCTCCAAGCGCTTGTTTTTATAGGAAATTTTATCTCCCGGCAGGCCAATGACACGCTTAATGTAATCAAGCGACGGATCTTCAGGGTACTTAAAAACCATCACATCCCCCCGTTGGGGAGCGCCTACATCAATTATCTTTTTATTAATGATTGGCAACCGTACGCCATAGGCATACTTGTTTACCAAAATAAGGTCTCCCACTACCAAAGTGGGCACCATGGAACTGGACGGAATCTTGAAGGGCTCGTAGAGGAAGGACCTCAGGAAGAAGACCAGCGCAATGACCGGAAAAAAGCTGCCGGAATATTCTATCCAGACCGGCTGATGCAGAATTTTTGCTTCCAACTCTGCACGTACGCGCGGGTCCGCCTTTTCGTCCCCGGCCGATGCTGCTTGCCTAGCGTCGAACTCCGCCAGGGCCCGGTCCGCATGCAGGCGCCGTCTTCTGGCGAGGTGAAAGACATCGAGAAACCAGATGATTCCGGTTACCACCATCAATACAAAAAGAATCAGCGCAAAATTGCCGAGTATCGATTGCACCGTCATTTTTCTTCCACCTGCAGGATCGCAAGAAAGGCTTCCTGCGGAATCTCGACCGAACCGACTTGCTTCATGCGTTTCTTGCCAGCCTTCTGCTTTTCGAGCAACTTGCGTTTGCGGCTGATATCGCCGCCGTAGCACTTTGCCAGCACGTTCTTGCGCAGCGCCTTCACGTTTTCACGTGAAATGATGTTTGAGCCAATAGCGGCCTGGATCGCGACGTCGAACATCTGCCGTGGAATTAGTTCGCGCATCTTGGCCGCTACGGCTCGGCCGCGGTATTGGCTGTTGGAACGATGGACTATGATGGCCAGGGCATCTACTTTCTCGCTGTTGATCAGCATGTCGACCTTCACCACATCCGAGGCGCGATATTCCTTGAACTCGTATTCCATCGACGCGTAACCACGCGAAGTGGATTTGAGCCGGTCGAAGAAGTCGAGCACGATCTCAGCCATCGGCATTTCATAGGTCAGCTTGACCTGCTTGCCGTGATAGCTCATGTCCATCTGGACGCCGCGCTTCTGTGTACACAGCGTGATCACGGAGCCCACGTACTCCTGCGGCATGTAAAGGTGCACCGTGACGATGGGCTCACGAATCTCTTCCACTTTGGACGGATCGGGCATCTTCGATGGATTGTCGACCAGAATTACCATGCCGTCACGCATCTGCACTTCATACACCACGGTAGGCGCCGTAGTGATGAGATCCATGTCGAACTCACGCTCCAGGCGCTCCTGCACGATCTCCATATGCAACAGGCCCAGGAAGCCGCAGCGGAATCCGAATCCCAGTGCCTGCGACACCTCGGGTTCGTATTGCAAGGCGGCGTCGTTCAGTTTGAGCTTTTCCAGGGAGTCGCGAAGTGCATCGTACTGGTTGGCCTCAACCGGAAACAGTCCGGCAAACACCTGCGGCTGCACTTCCTTGAAACCTGGCAGCGGCTCTCTGGCTGGTCGCCCCGCCAGGGTCACGGTATCGCCCACGCGGGCGGCCTTCAGTTCTTTGATGCCAGCAATGACGAAACCTACCTGTCCGGCTGAGAGAGATTCACGTGTCAGAGACTTCGGCGTGAATACGCCTACGCTTTCTGTCAAATGCTGGGAACCGGTCGCCATCAGCAGAATCTTGTCCTTGGGACGCAAGGTGCCGTTCATGACACGCACCAGCATCACCACACCCACATAATTATCGAACCAGGAATCGACGATCAGCGCCTGCAAAGGCGCTTCGGGATCGCCCTTGGGCGGTGGCACCTGGGCGATGATCGACTCCAGCACATCCTCGACACCGACGCCCGTTTTCGCCGAGCAGCGGACCGCATCGGCTGCATCGATGCCGATCACTTCCTCGATTTCGCTGATGGCGTTCTCGGGATTGGCGGACGGAAGATCGATCTTGTTCAGCACCGGAACCACTTCCACGCCCAGATCGATCGCCGTATAGCAGTTCGCCACCGTCTGCGCTTCCACCCCCTGCGATGCGTCGACCACTAGCAGCGCGCCTTCGCAAGCTGAAAGCGAACGGCTGACTTCATAGCTGAAGTCCACATGGCCCGGCGTATCGATGAGATTGAGGTTGTAAACGGTGCCGTTGCGCGCCTTGTAGCTCAGTGCTGCGGTCTGCGCCTTGATGGTGATGCCTCGCTCGCGCTCGAGATCCATCGAGTCCAGGACTTGTGCTTCCATTTCACGGTCTGATAGGCCGCCGCACAACTGGATGATGCGATCGGCCAGCGTCGACTTGCCGTGATCGATGTGCGCGATGATGGAAAAATTACGAATATTGTCCATTGAATGCTTGAATTGTCCGCGTACCGGGTGACAGCGCAGGATTGCTCACAAAAAAAGCGCATCGGCGAGGATGAACCCCGAGCGAGCGCCTTAAGTGCTTCGAGCCCGCTATTTTACCGGATTTCAGAGGAGAAAACCCCTGAGACGCTGTGGCTCGCCTTCATCGTCATTCAAAGGCGTTCATGAAATACCGAGAAAGACGCGCACTTTCCCGTGATCGAGAAAGTAATGACAAATTTCAATTTCCCGATCAGCGTCATGTCCAACCAATACCGGTACCAGCTCATCGTACTTGGCGACAAGCTGTTCATCCTGGTCCACATCCCGGACTTCGACGGAAAACCTCACTAGCTCACGATAGGCATCCAAGGCCGCGAGCATGTCGTCGCAGAGATGGCAGTAGGAACGGGAATAGAGGGTAAAACGGATCTCGGACATGGGCTGAAAACAGAAGCGGCAGCCGGTCGGCTGCCGCTTCATCAAGATGGATTAGATCACTGCCCCATGGGCCGAATGGGCACGAACTGCGAAGATTCCCCGCGGCGCACCAGCAAGACTGCCGTCTTCTTCTGTTCGAGCTTGGCAACGAAAGCCGTGAACTGCTTTGCGTCACGAACATCGGTGTTGTTCACGCGGAGGATGATATCGCCCGGGCGCAGGCCGGCACGCGCCGCTGCACCTTCCACTACATCCACCACCACACCACCGTCCACTTTCAGCTCGCGCTTCTGCACGTCGCTCAGGTCGCTTACGCCGAGCCCCAGTGAATTCACCGGCTGGTCTGCCTTGGATTTGCGATCTTCCTTCTTCGCGATTTTCTCCGGCTCCATTTCCGACACTGTCAAAGGCACATCCTTGATTGCCCCTTTGCGCCAGATGGACAGGATCGATTTCGTGCCGGGCTTGGTGCTTCCCACCATGCGCGGCAGGTCCGTCGCCTTGTCGATGGTCACGCCATTGAATCGCAAGATGATGTCGCCTGCCTCCAGTCCCGCCTTCTCCGCAGGGCTGCCCGGCTCTATGCGCTGCACCAGGGCGCCTTGCGACTTGGACAACCCCAGTGACTCGGCGACATCCTTCGTCACCTCGCCGATCTGAACGCCGATGCGTCCGCGTGTCACCTTGCCCGTGGCGCGCAATTGGTCGGTCACCCGTATCGCTTCGTCAATCGGCACTGCAAACGAGATCCCCATGTAGCCGCCGGAACGGCTATAGATTTGCGAGTTGATACCGATGACCTCTCCGCGCATATTGATCAGCGGGCCGCCAGAGTTGCCCGGATTGACGGCTACGTCGGTCTGGATCAACGGAAGATATTCGCCTGTGTCTCGCGCCTTCGCGGACACGATACCGGCTGTCACCGTGTTTTCGAGGCCGAATGGAGAGCCGATTGCAATCACCCACTCGCCTGCCCGGGTCTTGTTGGAATCACCCAGAGGCAGCCTTGGAAGATTGGCGCCTTCTATCTTCAGCAGGGCGACGTCAGTACGGCGATCGGCGCCGATCACTTTGGCTTTGAATTCACGTTTGTCGGTCAAGGCGACATAGACGTCGTCCGCACCTTCGATCACGTGCGCATTGGTCATCACGAAGCCGTCTGCGGAAATGATGAAGCCCGAACCGACGCCGCGCGTCACGTCTTCTTCCTGAGGCTGCGGCGCCTGCCTGCGGCCGCGCGGATTGCGTTCCGGCTGCTGACGGGGCGGCAGAGGCATGCCGAAGAATCTGCGGAAAAATTCCTGCATTTCCTCATCCTCTTCGCCGGGCATGCCGCGCAACTGCTTGACCTTCTCCGTGGTGCGGATGTTCACCACTGCCGGCCCGCTGCGCTCTACCAGATCAGTAAAATCGGGCAAACCTGCTACCGAAGGTGCGGCGGCGGCATTGACGCAAATACCGATGGAAGCCGGCAAAAAAACACTTGCCGTACTTACCGTTAATACAAATAAAGCCTTTTTGATTGAGAGAGTTGTCTTCATAGAATCAGCCAATTAAATGAATTATTTGAACTCAACCGAATTGGCAACCTGCCTGATCGCTGCCGCCGGGACTTCGCCGACGATAGTAAGCCAAAAGTCGCCTTGGCGTTTGCCGAGCACGTTCATGGCCCCCTGCCGTGATAGCCCTTCTGGCCGTCCCTGGCCGGCGGCGGGCTCGATGAACACGGAAATCGCCGCCAGTCCGTCGGAAAAGACAATCTGTGAGACTTCGCGTTGACTCGGCTTGCCGTCTTTGCCTGGCGCCGCAGCGGTGTCGGAGACAAGACGTCTGACCTCGCGAATTTTACGGAAACCCGGCGGCAGTGATTTTATCTCCCATCTGGAAAAATGTCCTGCACTCATCACGGCGTTCTCAACCCGCCAGCCGGCGGTGTTGGCGATGCTGGGCTTTACGCGGGAACGATCGATACTGCCGATTGAAAGCTGAGTAAAGGAAATCTGCTCCACGATCTTTCCGGCGTCGTCCAGCGTCTGTGCGCGAAGCAGCAGCCCGCTTTTCCTCTCAGCCCACAACCGGTATCCGTAACGAAGGCGGTCTTTGGGTTCCAGGGAAAGGACTTGGCATGCAAACCCAGCCACCCGCCCTTCCTCACGCTGGTTGATTCGATAATGAGCGGTCAGATCATTTTCCGTGGTTGCCAACAAGGCCGGAAAAACCTCCTTCGTCACTCGCTTCTCCGTCAGCAGCGTCTTTGCTTCGGGAATGTAATAGACGATATCGTCGTTGTTCCGTATGTATTCCCGCGGCTTGCCGTCCAGGATCTCCAGCTTCTCTACTTCACTGCCGCCTTCGTTGACATGCGTGATACGCGAGGTGCGCACCTCTCCACCCTGCTGATACACGAAAGTACCGGAATAATTGAGACGCTGAGCCGCTGTCTGAATTTTTTTCAGCCAGGACTGCGCATCCTGCGCGCGTGCGGCTTTGACGTCGCGCGCCTGGGATGAGAAGGCAATCGAGACTAATACGACGGCGACAATCCCTGACAGGATTTTTTTATGCCGCATGGCCTACTTGTCGAAAGAGGTCGTGAAGTTGGCCGACCGCGCGTACTGCGCCGTGCTGTAAACGGATGGCGAAAAACGTTGGTGAGCGATCAGGTACTGATCAATATCGGGGTCGCGAAGCACTTCGGCCTGAGGTTCTACCACCGCTTTGGCAGAGCTGTCGGTCATGCCCGCTTCTTCCGTTACAGCGATCTGTCTGACTTCCTCTTTGGCCGGCGCCTTGGACGCCACCATCAACTGCGGTCCGCCCAGCCAGGCGAATACGGCCAGCGTCGCTGACGCAGCTGCGCCCGGCAAGAGGAACCGGCGCGACGAAGCCTTTTTCTTTTGCGTCGCCACAGAGGAAATCACAGGCGCCACAATCACCGGTTCGTTCTCGAGTCGTGCCGCAAATCGCGTCATGAAATCAGAACTCATTTCGATAGCGAGCTCATCGGATCGAAGCAGATCGCCGACATGGTGATACTCTGCCCAAGCCGCCTTTCCCGCATCAGCACGAAGGACGTCAAGCGCCATGTCCGTATCGTGTTCCGGCAAATCGCCGTCACAATACGCCGAAATCAATTCCCTGTTCTTGGTATCCATCACCACCTCACAAAAGCCAGGCTTTCTAATTTTTTTACCATTCAACTACTTGTCACCAGCGTTTGTCTATCGCAGTACCAAGCAAAGGTCTCAACTTTTCCGCTATTGCCTCCCGAGCCCTGAAAATCCGGCTTCTTACGGTGCCGATGGGGCAACCCATCGCTTCGGCAATCTCATCGTAACTTAGGCCTTCGATTTCACGCAATGTAATTGCTATACGCAACTCTTCCGGTAGTGCATCCATTGCCACATTCACTGTCTCGGCGATTTGTTTGGTCGCCATCATCGATTCAGGCGTGTTGATATCCCTCAAATGATCGCCGTCGTCGAAAGTTTCAGCTTCTTCAGCATCCGTCTCCGTGGACGTGGGCGCGCGCCTCCCTTGCGTTACTAGATAATTCTTCGCCGTATTGATACCGATTCTGTACAGCCACGTATAAAAAGCCGAGTCTCCGCGAAACTGGGGCAATGCACGGTAAGCCTTGATGAAAGCTTCCTGCACGACATCTTCAGCTTCGGCCTGATCTCGAACTAAACGTGATACCAAACGCATCAGCTTGCGCTGATACTTGATCACGAGTAACTCGAACGCCTTTTTATCGCCGCGCTGGACGCGTTCGACAAGCAATTGGTCAATATCGCGTTCTGTGGTCAATCTAATACCCTTGAAACGCGGCAACTTTCGCACATGTTGGACAGTTGACCGACAGATATGTAAAAAAGTTCACTCATTTCTCACCAAGTAAGAAAATTTAACTTTTTCGCCCTGCCCCATGTGCAGCAATCCATCGGCATGCCACCTTTAATTGATGAAACGTGGCCGAATTCATGCAGTCCGGCAGGACGAGAATGGTTGTTCTCATACTTTCTCCGGTTCGCAGTCTCAGAATCATGAGCCAGGACCAGATCGTCGAATCGGGAAGCAGTTCGGCGAGATCGCTGTCAAAAGTATGGTCAACGTCGCCAGTTTCCATCAACCGAATTTGTCCGTTACCGGAAATATCAATACGGTGCACTTTTCTCAACCGTGGAATAGCTCCCAGCCCAAAAATCGCAAAGGCGGTACACATGACAAGGACCGCACTCGTGATCGCCGCCGACTGTTCGGGGTCACGCGTATTCATCAGAACGGTGATGCCCGCCGCAATGCACATGAGGGAAGCGCCGATCAGCATGCCAAGCAGTGACCGGGATGGATGGACTACAGCGGAAACCGCAATAGACATCAAACAGAGGAGGAAAGATTAGACCACTCACCGTGGAAGGTGAGTGGTCGGAACTCAGATTCTACTGAATATGAGGGTTCCATTCGTGCCGCCGAATCCGAAGGAATTCTTGACGGCGATACGAATCGGAAGCTCGCGCGCAGTATTGGCACAGTAATCGAGATCGCAAGCCGGATCCTGATTGAAAATGTTGATAGTGGGTGGTGAAATCTGCTTGTGAACTGCCAACACGGTGAAGACGGATTCAAGGCCGCCAGCGCCGCCAAGCAGATGGCCGGTCATCGACTTGGTTGAATTCACCACAACCTTGTCCGCGTGTTCTCCGAGGGCCCGCTTGATGGCGACCGTCTCTGCAATGTCACCCAGAGGCGTGGAAGTGCCATGAGC
>JAQSWC010000072.1 GCA_029266815.1 Paucimonas sp. | reverse complement strand
ATCCACCTGTTCGGGATTGATCTCGGCATTGCGCATCGCGGAAACCATGCAGCGGCGCGCGCCGTCGCCGTCTTCCAGCGGTGCCGTCATGTGGTGCGCATCCGCGCTCATGCCGAAACCTAGCAGCTCGGCATATATCTTCGCACCGCGCGCCTTGGCGTGTTCGTATTCTTCCAGCACCATGACCCCGGCACCTTCACCGAGCACGAAGCCGTCGCGGTCTTTATCCCAAGGACGCGACGCTGTCGCAGGATCGTCGTTACGGGAAGAAAGTGCGCGCGCAGCGGCGAATCCGCCTACACCCAAAGGCGAAACGGTGGATTCCGCGCCGCCGGCGATCATGACGTCGGCATCGCCGTACTCGATCAGCCGTCCTGCCTCGCCGATGCAATGAAGACCGGTAGTACAGGCAGTCACGATGGCAAGGTTCGGACCCTTCAAGCCGAACTTGATCGAAAGATGTCCGGAGATCATATTAATGATCGATGCTGGGACAAAGAAAGGAGAAATGCGGCGAGGTCCACGGTTCACCAACTCGGAATGAGTTTCCTCGATCATCGGCAATCCGCCGATGCCCGATCCGACGATCACGCCGATACGCTCAGCGTTTTGCTCGGTAACCTGCAAACCGCTGTCCGCGATCGCCTGCATGCCGGCCGCGATGCCGTAATGGATGAACGTATCCATGTGGCGCGCTTCCTTGGCAGGAATGTATTCCTCGATACTGAACCCTTTTACTTCGCCAGCGAACTGGGTCGAAAAAGGAGCGGCATCGAATTTGGTGATGGTGGCGATACCGGACTTGCCGGCGACCAGCGCTTCCCAGGAAGCTGCGACCGTATTTCCGACCGGTGAAATACAACCCAGACCGGTGATGACGACACGGCGTTGACGCGAACGGACCAAAGAATTCTCCTAGACTCAGGCAGGAATCTTAAGCCTTGACGTTAGCCGTGGCGTAATCGATGGCTTGCTGAACCGTCGTGATTTTCTCAGCCTGCTCATCGGGGATCTCCATCTCGAACTCGTCTTCTAACGCCATCACGAGTTCAACTGTGTCGAGCGAATCGGCACCCAGATCGTCGACGAACGACGATTCATTCTTGATGTCGGCTTCGGCGACGCCCAGTTGCTCGGCGACGATTTTCTTAACGCGTTGTTCGATATCGGACATATAGGGCTCCAGTGTGGTTACAGAAAGTGCGCGCATTTTAGCAGGTTTGCGCGATGAGATTTCACTTTTGACTTCACGTTCCGTAAAGTCAAAAGCGCAATATTCTATCAATTCATGTACATGCCGCCGTTGACGTGCAGCGTTGTGCCGGTGATATAGCTGCCTTGAGGCGAAGCGAGGAAGGTAACCGCATTCGCAATGTCTTCGGGCATGCCGAAACGGCCCAGCGGAATCTGCGCCAGCAATGCGGACACTTGCTGCTCGGTAAGCGCCTTTGTCATGTCGGTATCGATGAAGCCCGGCGCGATACAGTTGACAGTAATGTTGCGGCTGCCGATTTCACGCGCCAATGCCCGACTCATTCCTTCCACGCCGGCCTTGGAGGCAGCGTAATTCATCTGACCGGGATTGCCGGTGGAACCGACCACGGACGTGATATTGATGATGCGGCCGTGTTTGGCCTTCATCATGCCTCGCAGCACGGCCCGCGACAGACGTCCGACCGCATTGAGATTGGTAGAAATCACTGCATCCCACTCGTCATCCTTCATGCGCATCGCAAGCTGGTCCTGCGTAATGCCCGCATTATTCACAAGGACGGCTATCGTGCCGAATTCCTTTTGTACCGTCTCGATCGCGTCGTGACAAGCCGCCGCATCGTTCACATTCAGTACCAGCCCCCGGCCACATCCTGCGCGCACTTCACTCAGGTAGGCCGTGATTGCTTCAGCTCCGGCTTCAGAAGTCGCCGTACCGATGACAGTTGCACCCTGCCGGGCCAATTCCTGCGCAATAGCACGGCCAATCCCGCGCGAAGCGCCGGTGACCAGCGCCACTTGATTATTGAGAAGTGTATTTTCCATTTTATTATTTGAGCAGTTCGAGAACCTTGTCCAGCGACGCCTGATCGACGATCGCTTCGTTGACCAGATCGCCGTTGATGCGCTTTGTCAGTCCGGTCAGCACTTTTCCAGGGCCGCACTCGATCACATGAGTAATGCCATCCGCAGCCATCTTTTGAACTGTCTCTACCCAACGTACCGGGCTTGCAGCCTGTCTCACGAGGGCATCTTTAATGGCAGCCGGATCATCGATCTGCGCTATGTCCACGTTATTGATGTACGGAATGATTGGTGGAGAAAAAGTCAAGCCGACCATGTAATCGCGCAAGCGGTCCGATGCCGGCTTCAAAAGCGACGAGTGGAACGGCGCGGATACGGGAAGTGGCAAAGCGCGCTTGGCCCCTTTTGCCTTGGCCAACTCACAGGCGCGATCGACCGCTGCTTTTGCCCCTGCAATGACAACCTGCGCAGGCGCATTGAAATTGACGGCCTCCACGACCGCACCCTGCGCCGCTTCGCTGCATACCGCACGAACCTCGTCGTCTGACAAGCCCAGAATGGCTGCCATGCCGCCCTGCCCGACCGGTACTGCTTCCTGCATTGCCTGAGCGCGAAAGCGCACCAGAGGTACCGCGTCCTTGAAAGCCATGGCACCGGCAGCCACCAGAGCGGAATACTCGCCTAGACTATGCCCGGCGACCACGGCCGGAGCCTTGCCGCCTGCTGCGATCCAGGCTCGATAAGTGGCGACGGCGGCTGTCAGCATTACCGGTTGGGTGTTGGTAGTTAGATCCAGATCTTCCTTCGGGCCCTCGGCAATCAGTTTCTGCAGATCGAACCTTAACGCGTCGGAAGCTTCGGCCACAGTCTGCCTGACGATGTCGTTGTCGCCGAAACCGTTCAGCATGCCTACAGCCTGCGATCCCTGCCCGGGAAAAACAAATGCGAATTTGGTCATACGAATATCAAGCTATTTGAAAATCAGGAGCCGCTTCAAATGCGGGAAACCGCTTGCGAATGCTGTGGAACATCACATCCGGAGCAGTACTGCACCCCAGGTGAAGCCGCCGCCTACGCCTTCCATCATCACGGTCTGACCCGCTTTGACCCGGCCATCCCGCACAGCAATATCCAATGCTAGAGGAATAGATGCGGCAGAGGTATTACCATGTTCTTGCACCGTGACCACCATTTTCTCCAGTGGCAGTCCCAACTTCTTGGCTGTTCCCTGCATGATGCGGATATTCGCCTGGTGCGGAATCAGCCAGTCGATCTGCGACGCTTCCATGCCGGCGGCCTCCAGCACCTCGTGGGCGACCTTGTCGAGAACAGATACCGCCAGCTTGAACACGGCTTGCCCGTCCATATGCAGAAAAGCACTGCCCTGCACCACGCCATCGCCGATATTGCCTGGCATGCAGAGAATGTCGCCATGGCTTCCGTCTGCATGGAGCTTCGAAGCGAGTATGCCCGGCGTATCTGAAGCACTAAGGACAACCGCGCCGGCGCCATCGCCAAACAGCACGCAGGTCGTGCGGTCCTTGAAATCGATGATGCGCGAAAAGACCTCTGCACCGATGATCAACGCATTTTTATGCGCGCCCGCTTTGATCAGGCCATCTGCGATGGTGAGCGCATAAACGAAACCGCTGCACACCGCCTGCACGTCGAAGGCCGCACCGCCTGCGACGCCCAGCTTGCGCTGAACAACGCAAGCTGTGCTCGGAAAACCGCCAAGGTGGTCAGGCGTGGAGGTGGCAACAATGATGAGGTCGATATCGCTTGCAGTGAGCTTGGCCATCTCCAGTGCAGCCTGAGCTGCAGAGACAGCGAGATCGCTGGATTTCACGTCGGGTGCGGCATAGTGACGCGCGGAGATGCCGCTGCGGGTCACAATCCATTCATCGGACGTTTCGATACCCTGCTCTGCGAGTTGCGCAGCCAGTTGATCGTTGGTGACACGGCGAGCGGGCAAATGGCTGCCGGTGCCGGTTATTTTGCTGTAGCGGATCATGCGGTTTTCTGTTGGACTGTTCCTGCGTCCGCTACGGGGGCCTCGGATGCGGCCTCCGGATGCGCCTGCGGAATTAAGTCCGCAATGGTAGCTGAAATTCGCGAAAGCACATCATATTTCGCGGCATCATACGCACGGCGCAGCGCCCATTCAAAGCCGTACGAACATGTCCCGCCGTGGCTTTTGAAGACCAAGCCGCGCAGGCCGAGAAGGCTGGCGCCATTGTAGCGAGAGGGATTCATGCGCTTGGAGAAGGATTTCAGTCCGCCACGTGCGAGCATCGCGCCCAGGATGTTGAGCCAATTGCTCTTCAGTTCGGAAGTCAGTGCGGATTTGACGAAGCGCCCCAACCCTTCGGAAGCCTTCAACACGACATTGCCGACAAAACCGTCGCAAACGACGATGTCGGTCGTTCCCTGGAAGATGTCATTGCCTTCGACATTGCCGTAGAAATTGATCAGGCCTTTTTCGTGATCGACACGAAGGAGCGCCGCCGTCTGCTTGACTACTTCGTTACCCTTGATGTCTTCTTCACCGACGTTGAGCAGACCGACAGTCGGCTTCGCCCTTCCTTCGGTGGCGGCCACCAGTGCTGACCCCATCAACGCAAACTGCTGCAGATGCTGTGGCTCGCAATCAACGTTGGCCCCGAGATCGAGCATATAGGTTGGCCTGTCCTTTTGGTTGGGAATCAATGTGCAGATGGCAGGCCGGTCGACGCCGTGAATGGTCTTCAGCAGATAACGCGACACCGCCATCAGCGCACCAGTGTTACCTGCCGACACGCAAGCATTGACCTCGCCTTGCTTGACCAGGTTGATGGCCACTCGCATCGAAGAATCCTTCTTGCGACGCAACGCAACCTCGATGGAATCGTCCATCGTGACCACTTCGGATGCGTGAACAATTTTCAGGCGCGGATCGTCGAAGCCTTTGTGCTTTTTGAGTTCGTCCCGGATGACATCCTCCAGCCCGACGAGAACCAGTTCAGTATCGGGTTCGCGGCGAAGGAAGGACAGCGCAGCGGGAATGGTCACGGAAGGGCCGTGATCGCCCCCCATGCAGTCGATGGAAATCTTGATTGTCATTTGCCTGATTCAGTAGCGCCATGCCCCGCAGGAGTGGCGGGCAATCGGCTTGAGTCGAAATGACAGAGTGCGGTGATCGGCATATGAAAAACGGCGCCGAAGTAAGGATTCCGTGCGCCGCTTTTTAATGGACTCGCAGAGGATCGAGAATTACTCGTCGTTCTTGGTCTTCAGAACCTTGCGGCCGCGATAATAGCCGTTCGGGCTGATATGGTGGCGCAAATGCGTTTCGCCGGTCGTCGGCTCAACGGCCAGCGGAGGCGCATTGAGGAAATCGTGCGAACGATGCATGCCGCGCTTCGACGGCGACTTCTTGTTTTGTTGAACAGCCATGATGACTCCTAAGCCAAAAGTTTCAAAATTTTAACATAATCGCTTCATCTGCCAGAGACGACAGCGAAAATTTCTTTCCAAGCCTGCGAAAAATGCGTGCCGCCATATGCGTGCCGCTATTTTTCGCGCTTCAAATCCTTCAATACTGCAAACGGCGAACGCTTTCCCGCGTTCTTCAATTTGTCCAGCGCCTGAGTAGAGGGACACTGCTCGTGCTTAGGCGATACCGGCAACGCCAGCAGTATTTCATCCTCGATCAGTTCGGCCAGGTTAATCGGCGTATCGCCTGCAATGACATCAATCGAATCGTCGTCCAGAAACGACTCCAGCTCATCCACACCCTCTTCGCTGCGTGCCAAAACGATTGTCGAACCGGAATCCAGTCTGAACTCGTAAGACGTCAGGCAGCGCTGGCAAATAAGCCCGATCGCGCCCGATACGCTGAGCTTGATGCGCGGGTGACCGGAAGCCAGTACGCTTCCTTCGGCATTCCATCCGATGTCGCCCGAGCGGTCTGCGGTTTCCTCGGCCAGCCGGGGAAGATCGGACACCGCGAAGCGGCCTGCGCGATTTTCCTTCTGGCGGCAAAATTCGAAGCCGTCGATCACGAGAGATAGCATAAGATCTGCCCAACCCGGAAAACCTGCGATAATAACAGGCTTTTCGCTTATTCGTCAAAGCCTTACGCGATTTCAGTCAAGTTTTTCCTTATCCACCATGACCCCAGGTTTCCCTGTTTCGATCATTCTCGGCTCAAGCTCTCCCTACCGGCGGGAATTGCTGTCACGTCTTCGCCTACCCTTCGATGTGATGGTACCCACCATTAACGAAATGCCGCATCCGAACGAGGCACCGGAAGCGACTGCCTTACGGCTCGCTAGGGAAAAAGCGGCGGCGATTGCGGAACGCGTGCCGGGATCTCTCGTGATAGGGTCAGACCAGGTTGCCACCCTGGATGAAGAGCAGATCGGGAAACCTGGAAACCATGCGAACGCCCTGCTGCAATTGAAAAAAATGCAGGGCCGCCGCGTCGTATTTCACACGGCGCTATGCCTCTGGGATGGAAGAAGCAAAGAAGCCAGCTTTCAGCTCGAAAACGTGCCGACGCATGTCACCTTCCGCAATCTTTCCGAAGCGGAGCTCGACGCTTACCTGCGTATCGAAAAACCGTACGATTGCGCCGGCAGCGCCAAGAATGAAGGCTTGGGCATTGCGCTGATTGAAAAGATCGAAAGTCATGACCCCACTGCACTGACTGGGCTTCCTCTGATCGCCTTGAGTACCATGCTGCGCAATGCCGGTGTACCGTTTTTCGGGGAAGAATGATTGTGCCTGGAACGCTTTACCTGATACCAAATACGCTTGGCGCAATGTATACGGCAGATGCGCTAGATCAGGTCATTCCTCGCGAAGTTCAACGGATCACTTCCGGGCTGTCGTACTTCGTTGCCGAAAACGCCAAGACGACGCGAGCCTACCTCAAGCTGGTCGCCATGAGCATGCCACTCAAGCACCCGCTCCAGGACATCCTGATCAAGGAACTGAACGTCAACACGCGGTCTTCCGAGCTGCCAAGCCTTCTGGTACCGCTGCTTGAAGGAACGGATGCCGGATTGATTTCGGAAGCAGGCGTGCCGGCGGTAGCCGACCCAGGTGCAGACCTAGTGCGACTGGCCCACGCCAAGGGCATACGCGTGCGGCCACTGGTAGGCCCTTCCTCCATACTGTTGGCCGTCATGGCAAGCGGTTTGAACGGTCAGAGTTTTGCCTTCAACGGGTATCTGCCCGTGGACGCGGACAACCGCTCGAAGCGGTTGAAGGAACTGGAGAAACGCTCACGGCAGGAGAAGCAGACGCAGGTATTCATTGAAACGCCTTATCGGAACACCGCACTGCTGGAGGCACTGGCATCTAGCTGCCAAGCGGATACGCTGATTTGCGTTGCAACCGACTTGAGCCTGGCAACGGAGTCGATCCAAACCGCGAGCGCGGTGCAGTGGAAGCATCTGCTCAAGGAAAACAAGGAGCCTGATTTCCACAAGAAGCCGACGGTGTTTCTGTTACTGGCCGGATAAAAGCGGCCAGTGCTTAACGGAGCTTCGGCGTCTCGTTTCGCCAGAGTGCTTTGACGGCTCCTTCGCCGACTGCCGCACCGAATTTTTTCAGGACTCGCTCTGACAGTCCTTCCTTCTCGGTGTAGTCCACCAGGCTTTCAGCCTTGAGCACATCGCGCGCCACGCTGTCGACCGTTCCAAAGCCGTCCGCCAGGCCCATATCCACCGCCTTCGTGCCGCTCCAGAACAAGCCGGAAAATGTATCGGCATTCTCCTTCAGACGCTTGCCTCGTCCCTGACGTACGACTTCGATGAATTGCTGATGCACTTCATTCAGCATTTCCTGCGCATACTCCTTGTGCTGCGGAGATTGCGGACTGAAGGGATCGAGAAAACCCTTGTTCTTTCCGGCCGTCATGAGGCGTCGTTCCACACCCAGCTTGTCCATCATGCCGGTGAATCCGAACCCGTCCATCAGCACACCGATGGAGCCGACGAT
>JAQSWC010000071.1 GCA_029266815.1 Paucimonas sp. | reverse complement strand
TCCATACCGTGCCCTGGGGGTCACCGAGCGTGATCCGGCCGCCGGTCTGTTTTTCCACTGCCGTCGCGACCCATGCAGCCGGGCAGAAGAACAGCACCGTGATCGACACGGTCACCAGGGCAGCCAGCAACAAAAGAACCACTCGCTTTATCATTCCTGCGTATCCGGTCCGCGCAAAGAACGCAGCGTAATGTTGGCATTCACGATATCGATCGTCTTCTGCGCATCCACCTGGATCTCGGTCACCGCCAAGCCGGACTCCTGCTGGATCTCGGCCAGCCACGCTGAAATTGCGGAGAACGAGGAATCCGGCAGCTGCACCCGTATCTGATTCCCGGTTTGCGTGACGCTGCGCGGCTTCAGCCCGCGGCGTACCAGCGAATTGCCGATGGTTTCATCGGAGGCTTCCACCGCCAGCGAATCGCTCTCGGTACTTCGCAGCGACGTTGCCTGCCGCGCAAGCATCTGCATTTCGGCCGACTGCTGACGCAAGGTCGGCAGTGACTTGTTCAGCTTGGCGCGACCGGTCAGCGCCGGGCCGATCAGGATCATATACAGGAGAATTGCCAGCAAGGCCGTGCCGCCGACCATCAGAATCTTGCGTTCGCGCGCATCCCGCTCTGCCCAGAAGGCCATTAGCGCGTCGCGTGCCGCGGTCAATACCGTTGCCTTCATTTCCCGCTCCTGATCTGCAGCGTGCCCGCGCTGGGTTGCGTCACCGTGAGATTATGCGGAGCCAGACCGGCTCGCAACCGGTCGAGCGGTACGCCGCCCCCTTTGAAACGCACCTGAAGACTGCCGTCGCGGTATTCAAGCGACGAAATCGTTACCTTCGAATCGGCTGTCGCCGTCTGGGCCCAAGCCTCGCCGAAATGAGTGGCAAGCACCAGGAAGTCGTCGCCCGACATCTGCCCCGACTTGCGTTGCGCGACAGCGACCTTCTGCTTCATCTGCACCAGCGGATCTACCACCACCTTGTCGTTGGGGAAGGTATTTCTGTAAGCCTGGGTCATGCCGGCCTGCAAGGCAGCTGCCTCGCTTTTCATGCGCCACCACTCGATATTCAGTCCCACCACGTTCACGATCAGCAAAGCCGCTGCCAGAGCCAGCACCGTCACCCGCGGATCAAGTGCCAGCAATGTCTCTGCAGTATCGCGATAGGACGGAAGCTCGGCTTGCGGCACATAGAGCGTGATCGGCGCTTCCGGAATCAGCGCGCACAAGGTCTGCACCACCTCGGCTGGAGCCGCCTCCGCAGATTCCGGCAACAACGGCAGACCCATTCCTTCATGTTCGCCGGGCCGCACGACCAGCTCGATGGCGCCTTCCTCTGGCAACACAGCGGCGGACACGCCTGCTTGCTGAGGCAGGCAAAGCTGGGAGGGCAAGGCAGTGATATTCAAGGCACCGAAGGATTCGATGGTATTAACCAGGATGTCCAGCCAGCCGCGGTTGACCACACCGACCGTGCGCAAGCCATCAGTAGGCGGTCCGATCGCAAAGGCGCACTCCGCGGGATCGGACATCAACTGGTCTTCGATGAAATTCGGCAGCGCAGCTCTGAGCCTCGCCGGGGAAAGCGGAGGCATCTGCAAGCGAAGCAGCGTTACATCGCTGGCTGCCATCAGCAGCACCACGCGTTGGGCCTTCCCGATGACATCAGACAGGTCGGACAGCGCGGCCGTGCCCTCGCGTTCTATCGCTTCACCGCGAGTCACCACTGCGTACTGGCAGGGCAGCGTAATCCAGTGCGCAACGCTGTCGGCGCTGGCCTTCGAGGGTACGCGAATATAGATTGTGCTCAAGTGGTCTCGTCTCTAGTTTCGCTGGTCCGGCTTATGCCTGCCGGATCCATAAAATGTCGCTCGTTTTTCTTTCAGACCCTCGCCTGACAAGTGCCTGAACCTTCAGGGACGCATGGCTCATGCGAACTGTACCATTGATCAAAAAATAGTCTGTCTTAAATGAAAATACCTTTGAATAATTATCGTTTTTCTTGAAATTGTATTTGTTTCCAACATCATCGAAAAACCCCTGATTTCTAATATATCCGCCACGCTTTCGCTCATGCATCCAGGCTGCGGGCTCCAAAAGCGAAAGTGTACCAAGTCCGGCTGCTATCACCTCAACTGGCGCAGTATTTATGTTGATCTTTATCGGTTCTGGAGACGCAACGTCAAGTATTACTGCAAATTTCCTCAGCTTCTCGATCATTGTCGGGGTAAAACCCTTGATGGTCAAAAGGTCTTCGAGCCTGGAAAGCGGCATCTCTTGCATTCCGGCGCCGTTCGCGGTGTAGATAGACTTCATGGTACGCGCAGTTTCATCTGCAAGAGCTGGGTCGATTTTCAGAATACCAAGCAACGTTTGGAACGTCTTCAGTTGATCCTGGTCGATCACAAAGCCATTTTCGTCAGACTTGATGAGGTTTCCAATATTAAAAAGCGACTGCGCATCAACGATGTCACCCCATAGCGCCGCATCCGAAGCATCGACATTCGCTTCTGTTTGTTCCAGATACTGGTCCAGCTTGGTCTCCGCCAGGGGCACTGCCCATATATCGTCCAGGCTGTCGAAGGTGGGGTCATCGTTCCTGACAATGAGCTGCGCATAATCCATTGCGCCGCGCAGTATCCACAATTTCTGAAGCTGCAAGCGCTGATTCTCGATGGAACGCACCTGCACCTGCTGCTGCCAGAACAGGCTGGCCACAATGGTCACCGCCAGCGTCGTTAGCAGCAATGCCGTCACGATTGCCACGCCGCGCTGTCGTATTGAAATACGTCGCTTCATCCGGCCCCCAGCAGGAATACCTTGGCCATCGGGCTCGGATGCCCCTTCAGGTGGATATTGAAAAGGATACCAGTCAACGGGCCTGACTGCGGATCTCCTACCCCCTCACGCCAGCCATTGCTGCTGACATACCAGGACAGCACCCACATTGCGCCCACATTTTCCTGTAACACGACGCCTTGATCCAGGTTTTCGTCCCTGAGGGCCGCTGCCTTGGCGGCATCAATATCCGCTACGCGACGGCTGGGGGCGGACTCGGCGCGCGTTAGGACGCCATTACGAAGGCGATAAGTCACCACCTGCATACGGGATGGAAGATTTTCAGTAATGACCATACGCACGAGCACCAGACGGTTCTCGTCGGCAATCACAGTCTTGGCATTATTGATTAATGCACAGTCATTCTGAAGCTGCGCGAATGCAAGTTGCAGGCCGCGCGTTTGCTCAAGCTGCCGGTTCAGCGATATACGTGCACGCACAATGCCATCCAAACCGCGCCAACCAAGCACAGCAACGATCGCCATGATGGAAATCGCCACCAATAGCTCAATTAGCGTAAAGCCGAGTGCGATGGAACGTCTATTGACCATTGTTGGGCACCACCTGCGCCAGCTTGATGATGCGCCGCTCGGGATTTTCCGCATCGAAGACGCTCACTTCGACGCGGCGGAACAACGGGTTGGGAGTACCGAAGACTTCTTCCTCGCAAGTAAGCTGCAAATCGCCCTGCGCACATTCAAAGCTGCGCTTGCCGAAATCCGGCCATTCCTTGGCTAGACGTATCTGCGACAGGCGGTTTTCAGCCGACCACGTCGCCACCATCGAGACACGAAGACCGTTGCTGTTCTGCGTGAGGCCACCGACCGCGCGTAAGCTTGCGCCAAGTGCGGTGCCGACGATCACGAGCGCTACCAGCACTTCAAGCAGGGTAAAGCCACGACCGAGGTAAATACGGATCGGCGCCATGTCATTCCACTGTGTAATGACCGATGCCATCGGCACGTATTCCCACATGCTTGTCGCCGATAGCCAGCGTCAGCACGAAAGGTTTGTCCACCGGCTCGCGGCCGAATACGACGCGCACCGGGCCATCGTCTTCGGAAAGCACAGGCGACACCGATACGTTGACGGGTGCCCGCTTGTACTCCCGTTCCCGCAACATATCGTCCTGTGCAATCGGATTCCAGCCGTTGTCTTCGCGAATGAGGAAACGATAGCGCTCACTGGTCGATTCGAAAGCAATCGGGCGATTGCGCACGATGGCCTCATCACGAGCAAGCTGAAACAGCAAGGCGATGCGCTGTGCCTCGTTTTGCAGAATCTGCTGGTCGTTCTGAAGGGAGCCCAGGGACACCATGCCAAGCGTCAGGCCGGCAATGACCAGCACCACGAGCAGTTCGAGCAAAGTGAAGCCCGCAGTGCTTCGTCGCGCCGCAGGCCGGGAAAATGGATTATGCAGAATGACGGATGCGATCAAAGTTCCCACGAGCCGATGTCGGCATCGACGCCCGTTCCGCCGGACTGGCCATCGGCACCGAAGGAGAATATGTCAACCTCTCCTCGGACGCCGGGCGAAAGATACTGGTATGCATTGCCCCATGGATCCTTGGGCAGTTTTTCAATATAGCCACCGGTTTTCCAACCCTTGGGCTCGGCGCCTGAAGTAGGCTTGTTGATCAACGCATCCAGTCCCTGCTCAGTGCTCGGGTAGCGATGATTGTCGAGCTTGTATAGCTTCAAGGCCTGCATCAGCGTGGAAATATCCTGACGTGCCGCCATGATTCGGGCATCGTCAGTACGTCCCATCAGCTTGGGCACGACCAGGGCGGCCAGGATGCCCATGATGACGACAACCACCATGATCTCGATCAGAGTGAAGCCCCGTGCCATGGAAGAGCGCAAGCGGCGGGAGAAGAAAACTGTGTCTCTTTTCATAATTGTGTATGGATAGCAGAAATGGGTTCCAGTATATGCCGGAAGCGAAACATCATCATAAACCCGCTCGGCCCGCTTTGACACTTCCCTTCGGAAAAAGTGCGCTTTGCAAGATTGCGGCATGACGAGTTTAAACCTGCTTTACTTTTTTTGTCGCGCCGGCCGTTTTTTGTAGCTCATTGCAATGAGCGGACTTACGTCTGTGGCTTGAATTGCTCCTACACTTTCCTTGCAAGCCTTGCAATATTGTCTATTCCACTAGGCGTTTCAGCCATGCAGTTCATCTGCAAAATCGAAATCAATGATTCAACTCAGCAGTTGATGGAGACACAAGGACTACCATGTAGAAAGGCATTTTTTCTGGAGATTGGCATGGCATTGCATCACGCGGCATCCGGCGACATCATTGAACTAAAGCCTCTCGGTGAAACGTTGTCCGACGCGGTTTCAACTGCGCTTTTCAAGACGGAAGAACTGGAAGTGATACGCATGGTGCTGCACACGGGCCGCGATGTGCCTGAACATAGTGTGCCCGGAGAAATGACGATTCAATGCCTGGAAGGCCGGGTGGAATTGACACTACGCGAAGGAACAAAGACCATGCAGGCCGGACAACTGGCCTGCCTCAAAGGCAACGAGCCTTACAGTTTCCATGCGATGGAAACATCCGCCTTGCTGCTGACGATTCGTTTGAAAGATGAAGAGGCCAATCAGGGCGTGCTGAAGTAATCAGCAGTTTAAGCTGCTATTCCCTTCGGGGATCGCGCGACAACAGTCTGCTTACCCATTCCTGCGGTGCGATGCCGTCGAACAATACCGCTGCTACGGCGGCGGCAATCGGCATTTCAATGCCTTTTTCAGCAGCCAGCAAGCTGACCTCACGAGCACAACGCACTCCTTCGGCCACATGGCCGATTTCTTTCACCACTTCCGCCAGAGGCCGCCCATGCGCCAAACCAAGGCCGACGCGCCGATTACGTGACAGGTCGCCGGTACATGTCAGGATCAGGTCACCCATGCCTGTCAAACCAGTAAAGGTTTCGGCACGGCCGCCTAGTGCGGTTCCGAGGCGGGCGATTTCAGCCAGCCCACGTGTGATCAGCGCTGCGCGCGCATTCATGCCAAGGCCCATGCCGTCGGTAATGCCGGTCGCGATGGCCATCACATTCTTCACTGCACCACCCACTTCGACGCCGATGATGTCGTCCGTCGAGTAGACACGGATCGAGCGGCCGTGGACTACATCGACCACGCGGCGGCACAAGGTCTCTTCCTGCGATGCGATAGTCAGTGCGCAAGGCAATCCCTGCGCAACTTCCTGCGCGAACGACGGACCGGATAGAACGCCTGCCGGAAGCGAAGTGCCTAACTCATCCGCCACGATCCGATGCGGCAACGTGCGCGTGCTTTCTTCAAAGCCCTTGCACAGCCACACGAGGTGTGGAATCGGTTTATTCCGCAACTGGCGCGCAAGCGGACGCAGGCCGGACACCGGCGTAGCGGCAATCAAGAGGGATTGATCAGAGGCGGATGGCAGACGGGATAGCGCCTCGCCCAGGTTGGTAACGGCCGTCAGGCCATCAGGAAAAGGGATGCCGGGAAGATGAAGCGCATTCTCGCGGTTTGTCTGCGCACGCCTCATGGCTTCGGCATCGCGCCCCCACAGCGTCACGCGGTGCCGGCCGGCCAGCGCCACTGCAAGCGCCGTGCCCCAGGCGCCCGCGCCAAGGATGACGATATCCGCAGGCTGCGCTGCGCTCATGCCGGATCAACCGCGGCGTTGAAACGGAGCGGGCAGCAAGGCCACACGCTCAGTCGCCCCACACTTCAGATGCTCTGACAAAGCCGGACTGGCCGTCGCGATGCCGGACCTTCACCCAACCCGCCGGTCCGGTTTCCAGCCATTCCAGGATGACGCCGCGCTCGGCGGCAAAGACCACGGAGGCGTTGTCATCGGCAGCACTGCGGACTCTGGCAGCTGCCCTGGCTACGACATTGCGTTTCGGCACCAGCACCTTCGAGTCCACCCACGCCAGATCGCCGCCCGCGTCCCTGACCTTGCTCCACCCGCCATAGGTCAAGACGACTTCGACAGGCATGCCGCGTGGCGCGACAAATACCTTACGCCCTCTTTCCGAGGGCGCGTCGTACATGACAGCCGGATTGACACCTACGGACTTGAACTCGAACGCCTGTGCCCCGTTTGCCGCCAGCAGGGCTGCGGCAATCAACCACGCCTTCACCATCGTGTTGTCTGTCAGTGAGTAGTGCCCGGTGTCGCAGTCAGCGTGGCTGCCTGCGCCTGCTGCTCTGCCATCGACTGCAAGCGCTGCTGATAGAACACTTCAAAGTTCAGTTCAGCCAAGTGAACCGGCGGGAAACCCGCGCGCTGCACGGCGTCGGCGATATTGGAGCGAAGATAGGGATAGATGATGCTCGGGCAAGCGATGCCGATCAGCGGATCGATCTGTTCCGGCGGCAGGTTGCGGATCTCGAAGATGCCAGCCTGCTTGCCTTCGACCAGAAACGCCACCTTGTCCTTGACCTTGGCGGTGACGGTAACCGTGACGGTCGATTCGAACAGGCCTTCGACCAGTTGTTCGCCGCCGACGTTGACGGCGACTTCGATCTCCGGCATTTCCTGCTCAAGGAAGATCTGCGGCGAATTCGGCTGCTCCAGCGACATGTCTTTCAGGTACACGCGCTGAATCTGGAAAGTGGGCTGCTGTTGCTGGTTTTCTTCGGACATCTCGTGCTTTCGTGAAGTTGGAAAAAAAGCGGCGCTGGCGCCCCTTGCTTGAGGCGTATTGTAACCGTCTTCAGGCGCCGTTCAGCAAAGGATCGAGCTTGCCGGCATGCTCCAGCGCACTCAGGTCATCGAATCCTCCGACATGGGTATCGCCAATGTAAATCTGCGGGACGGTACGGCGTCCGGTCTTCTGCATCATCTCCACCCGCTGCTGCGGATCGAGATCGACACGTATCTTCTCTATGTTGTCCACACCCTTGGATTTCAGGAGCCGCTCCGCCATCATGCAATAAGGGCAGACACCCGTGCTGTACATCAAAACCCGCGCAGCCATCACCGACGCTCCTATTTGGCCAGAGGAAGCCCTTGGGCCTGCCAGGCAGAGATTCCTCCTTCGAGGCTGAACACATTACCGAAACCGGCTTTCTTCAGTAATCCGAGCGCACGTCCCGAGCGCGTGCCGGATTCGCATACCACGACCACGGATTTCGATTTGAACTTGTCAAGCTCGCCCACGCGCTTGGGGAGCTCGCTCAGCGGAATGTTTCTCGAGTCGTTCAAGTGCCCGGCGGCGTAGGCGGCGGCGTCTCTCACGTCGAGCACCACTGTCTTGCCCTGGTTGATCATTTGCGTGGCCTGCAGAAGCGATACGCGCGCACCGCGGTTGAGCGAAGGCCACAGCAATGCGCCGCCCGATAGGACCGCCAGCGCAACCAGCCACAAATTGTCGAGGAAAAATTTCACGATGAAAAAGTAAAAATGAAGGAATGGCGCCATTATAGGGCCGTTCAAAAATCGCTTCAGAATGCCCCCTTCATGCCGCAATGCATGACTCAGGGCTGAGAACCTTTACAATATGCGCCTGAAATCGCTGGCGTCAACGTCTGATTTTCTTGCGCACGGCCGGCCTGCCTTCCGTTGCGCCTTTTGTGAACCCAATTTTTGACCTCATTCCTGAGCCATTCATCATGTACAAAATCGTATTCATGCGCCACGGCGAATCCACGTGGAATCTCGAGAACCGCTTCACCGGCTGGACCGATGTCGATCTCACGGAGAAGGGCTTGGCCGAGGCGCGCCAGGCAGGCAAGCTGTTGAAGGAAGCCGGCTTTACCTTCGACCTCTGCTATACCTCGGTGCTGAAGCGCGCGATCCGCACGCTGTGGACCACGCTCGACGAAATGGACCTGATGTGGTTGCCGGTCGTGCACAACTGGCGCCTGAATGAGCGCCACTACGGCGCATTGCAAGGCTTGAACAAGGCCGAAACCGCGGCGCAGTACGGCGATGAACAAGTGCTGGTCTGGCGCCGCAGCTACGACACGCCGCCCAACGCACTGGATGCGAACGATCCGCGCGCTTCTTACAACGATCCGCGCTATGCCGGCCTGAAAAAAGAGGAAATCCCCCTCACCGAATGCCTGAAGGACACCGTGGCGCGCGTGCTCCCCGCCTGGAACGAACAGATTGCACCGGCCATCCGTTCCGGCAAACGCATCCTGATCTCGGCGCACGGCAACAGCTTGCGAGCGCTGATCAAGTACCTGGACGGCATCAGCGATGACGACATCGTCGGCCTCAACATTCCCAATGGCCAGCCGCTGGTCTATGAGCTCGATGCTGATCTGAAGCCGATCAAAAGTTATTACCTTGGCGATGCTTCCGCCATTGATGCGGCACTGAAGGCGGTGGCCAGCCAGG